>NZ_CBFFRK010000047.1:0-30834 GCF_965644245.1 Erwinia sp. V71 | reverse complement strand
TTCCGGCAGCCTTCAGTGGTCTTTGCAGAGTTAAGACAGGCGGCTTAGCGTTGCACTTCGAACTTGAATCCGCCTGGCAATGAGCATTGAATTTGTTTTTGTCAGCCATGGTGGCGACAGCCATTTTAGCGAAGTAAGTTCCCGGTATTGTGTGGCGTCATTATCATCCGGTACGCTGCTATTTAAACATCATCATCATATTGCTGTGAGCCGAACCAATAAGATAAGCGCCTGGCTGATAGGCGATGTTGATAACATCGACGTATTGAGACGCATGCTGGCGCAGTGGGGAGGTGAGACCCGGTCACTGAATTCTGCCGACATCGTGTTACAGCTGCAGGAACAGCTGGGAGAAAGGGCATTTTCTCTGGCAGAAGGGGATTTCTGCCTGTTTATGCAGAAGCACAATCATGACCTAGTGGTTGTCACGGAGTCGCGTGGCGTAAATCAGGTCAGCATGATCAAAGCGGAGCAGCTGTGGATTACGAACAGTCTGGCGCTGGTGCGGCAAATGGCGGGCACAAAGGCCTGTCATCGTATGCCCGTGGCCGACAGCACTTTCCTGCCATCCGATGATTTTCCTCTGCTTACGAATATTATCCGCCTGCAGCCTGGGTCGATTAACACTATCGCCAGGGACAGCCAGTTTTGCCCTTATCTGGAGAGCCGGGCGCTGACAGCGGCGCATCATCAGTGTTGCTAAGCAGGGCATACCATAAAAAAAGCCGCCAGCGCTGACGCGGGCGGCTTTTATTCGCGCGTGAAGACCTTAGCCTTCAGCCTGCTGAGACTGAATCGCGGTCAGGGCGATGGTGTAGACGATATCGTCAACCAGCGCGCCACGTGACAGGTCATTAACCGGCTTACGCATACCCTGCAGCATTGGACCGATAGAGATCAGGTCGGCAGAACGCTGTACGGCTTTGTAAGTGGTGTTACCGGTGTTCAGATCCGGGAAGATAAACACAGTAGCACGGCCAGCAACCGGTGAGTTTGGCGCTTTAGATTTCGCTACATCATCCATTACGGCGGCGTCATACTGCAGTGGGCCGTCGATCACCAGATCCGGACGTTTCTCCTGGGCAATACGGGTCGCTTCGCGGACTTTTTCCACGTCGCTGCCCGCGCCGGAGTTACCGGTGGAGTAGGAGATCATCGCCACACGCGGCTCGATGCCGAATGCTGCTGCAGAATCCGCAGACTGGATAGCGATTTCTGCCAGCTGTTCTGCAGTTGGGTCCGGGTTGATGGCGCAGTCGCCGTAAACCAGAACCTGTTCAGGCAGCAGCATAAAGAACACGGAAGAAACCAGAGAGCTGTTTGGTGCCGTTTTGATCAGCTGCAACGGTGGGCGAATGGTGTTGGCGGTGGTGTGGACTGCGCCAGACACCAGACCGTCAACTTCATCCTGCTCCAGCATCAGCGTGCCGAGCACCACGTTATCTTCCAGCTGTTCGCGCGCAACCACTTCGGTCATACCCTTGCTCTTACGCAGTTCGACCAGACGTGGCACATATTTTTCACGCACTTCTTCAGGATCGACGATGTCGATACCGGCACCCAGTTCGACACCCTGCAGTGCCGCAACACGCTGGATCTCATCCGGGTTACCCAGCAGCACACAGTGTGCGATGCCGCGCTGGGCACAAATCGCTGCTGCTTTGATGGTACGTGGTTCGTCGCCTTCCGGCAGTACGATGCGTTTGCCCGCTTTACGCGCCAGCTCAGTCAGTTCATAACGGAAGGCAGGTGGTGACAGGCGACGGCTGCGTTCAGACGCGGCGGTCAGGGATTCAATCCAGTCGGCATTGATGTAACCGGCAACATATTCCTGTACGCGTTCAACACGTTCGGTATCGTCACTTGGTACTTCCAGATTGAAGCTCTGCAGGCTCAGAGAGGTCTGCCAGGTGTTGGTTTCGACCATAAACACTGGCAGGCCAGTAGCGAAAGCACGTTCGCACAGTTTGTTGATGCGCTCGTCAATTTCATAACCACCGGTCAGCAGGATGGCGCCGATTTCCACGCCGTTCATGGCGGCCAGGCAGGCGGCAACCAGCACGTCAGGACGGTCAGCAGAGGTCACCAGCAGTGAACCCGGACGGAAGTGCTCCAGCATATGCGGAATGCTGCGTGCACAGAAGGTCACGGATTTGACACGGCGGGTATTGATGTCGCCTTCGTTGATGATGCGTGCATTCAGGTGACGGCACATATCGATCGCACGGGTGGCAATCAGATCGAAGCTCCATGGCACGCAGCCCAGCACAGGCAGCGGGCTGTTGGCAAACAGCTGCTTCGGATCGATATTTGCAACGCTGGCTTTGGTGGAGTCATCAAAGATTTCAGACAGGTCAGGACGGGTACGACCCTGCTCATCCACTGGCGCGTTCAGTTTGTTGATGATGACGCCGGTGATGCTTTTGTTCTTGCTGCCGCCGAAGCTGCTCTGCGTAACTTCGATACGCTCTTTCAGCTGCGCAGGAGAATCGTTGCCCAGTGCGGTAACAAACACGATTTCCGCATTCAGGGTTTTGGCGATTTCATAGTTCAGCGCGCTGGCAAACTGATGTTTGCGGGTTGGCACTAAACCTTCCACCAGTACCACTTCCGCATCCTGAGTATTTTCGTGATAGCGGGCAATGATCTCTTCCATCAGCACGTCCTGCTGATTGGAACCCAGCAGCGATTCAACACGTGCCATCGACACGGGCTCAGCGGCCGGGATGGCAGAGTTTTTGCGGATGATAGTGGTGGTCTGGTCTGGTGCGTTGCCGCCAGAGCGCGGCTGAGCAATCGGTTTGAAGACGCTGAGACGAACGCCTTTACGTTCCATCGCACGGATCACGCCGAGGCTGACGCTGGTCAGGCCGACGCTGGTGCCGGTTGGAATCAACATAATAGTACGTGACACGGTTTAACCTCTCAGGTGTGGCAAGTGTCCAAAACAACTCCGTCAGCCTGAGCTGACGAAGGAGAAACCTTAAGCGGTAAGACGAGCGGCGTCTTGCGCGATGACCAACTCTTCGTTGGTTGGGATCACCAGCGCAGGACGGGTGCCTTCTTTATTGATAAAGCCGGCGTTACCAAAACGGGCCGCCAGGTTGCGTTCGTGATCCACTTCGAAGCCCAGCAGCGCCAGTTTCGCCAGAGACAGTTCACGCACCATTGCTGCGTTTTCACCGATACCACCGGTGAACACTACTGCGTCCAGACGGCCATCCATCATCGCAGTGTATGAACCGATGTATTTCGCCAGGCGGTGGCAGAATACGTTCATGGCGCGTTTCGCGTCTTCTTTGGTTTCGTAGTTATCTTCTACGTAGCGGCAGTCGCTGGTGACTTCGGTCAGACCCAGCAGGCCAGACTCTTTAGTCAGCATTTTGTTGATTGCTTCAACGCTCATGCCCAGGTTGTCGTGCAGGAAGAACATCACTGCCGGGTCGATATCACCACTACGGGTACCCATCACCAGGCCTTCCAGCGGGGTCAGACCCATTGAGGTGTCAACACAGACGCCGTTACGGATAGCAGAAACAGAACCACCGTTGCCCAGGTGGCAGGTGATCACGTTCAGTTCTTCTACTGGTTTATCGAGCATTTTCGCCGCTTCGCGGGAAACATAGTAGTGGCTGGTGCCGTGTGCGCCATAGCGGCGGACGTGGTGATCTTTGTACAGTTTGTATGGCAGGGCGTAGAGGTAAGACTCTTCCGGCATTGTCTGATGGAATGCGGTGTCGAAAACCGCGACATTTTTGTCAGACAGATGCGGGAAGTTCTTCATCGCTTCGTCGATGCCGATCAGGTGCGCCGGGTTGTGCAGTGGAGCAAAGGAGGCGTTATCTTTAATGCCCTTGATGACGCTGTCGTCAATCACCACGGACTTGGTCAGGCTTTCGCCACCGTGAACAATGCGGTGACCAATTGCAACGATTTGTGCCGATAACTCCGGCTTTTGTGCCAGAATAGAGTTAACCATAAAGTTAAGTGCTTCACTGTGTGCCGCACCAGCACCCAGAGATTCTTCTTTTTTAGCGCCATCCATTTTCCATTTGATACGTGCTTCTGGAAGATGGAAGCATTCTGCTAAACCAGACAGGTATTCTTCACCGTTGGCAGGATCAATGATGGCAAACTTGAGGGATGAACTACCGCAGTTCAGAACCAGTACTAACTTACTCGACATGGAAGTACCCATTTGTTTAAGGTGGCTAAAAAAAAAGTCAAAACAGACTATCAGCGTAGCGCATGAAAGCTAGTAGATTAATGATTGAAATCATATTGCCGGGATTAAAAGGCTCCCGATAGCAAAAAAACTTAGTAATCTTACGCTTTTTTTTGAATTTCAGCTTAACTAATGATGTCGACAGCAGTGGCCGATAACCATTACTCAGGCTCCAGTGCACACAAAATCGCGCTCAGGATACCTGACAGTCGCGCTTAATGACAAAATATTTTGAAGAAGCTGATGTAAAGTTTATTTAGTTGCGTGATTTTTTTAATATTTATCGATGAAGTTGAGGTTTGCCATGGCTAATCAATCCGAATCCGTCAGCTGGTTCCGCCTGTTCCGGCTTGGACAGCACTATATGAAGACATGGCCTGTTGATAAACGCCTGGCGCCGATTTTCCCGGAAAACCGGGTCACCCGTGCAACACAGTTTGCCATCCGTTTTATGCCGCCGCTGGCGGTGTTTACCCTGACCTGGCAGATTGCCCTCGGCGGTCAGCTGGGGCCTGCTGTGGCGACAGCGCTGTTTGCCTGCTCGCTGCCGATGCAGGGACTGTGGTGGTTAGGCAAGCGTTCTGTCACGCCACTACCGCCGACACTGCTGCACTGGTTCCATGAAGTGCGCGCGAAACTGCAGGAAGCGGGTCAGGCGCTGGCGCCGGTAGAAGGCAAACCGACCTATCAGGCGCTGGCCGATGTGCTGAAACGTGCCTTTAAGCAACTGGATAAAACCTTCCTTGACGATCTTTGAGACGGTCACGGGTTTGCGTAAATAAATAATTGACGGAAACCCGGACTAAATCAAAGAAGCGTCGTCTTGCGATACCGCCTCCTCAGTCAGTGTGCGATTCTTGGTCATCTCTCTTAAATTTAGACTGTCTCTGTGACACAGGAGCTAAAAATGGAAATGACCAATGCCCAGCGTTTGATCCTCTCCAACCAGTATAAGATGATGACCATGCTCGATCCGGACAATGCTGAGCGCTATCGCCGTCAGCAGACCATTGTCGAGCGTGGTTACGGTTTACAGATGCGCGAGCTGGATCGCGAATTTGGTGAGCTGAGCGAAGAAACCTGCCGCACCATTATCAACATTATGGAACTGCACCACGCAATGCATGTTTCCTGGACCAATCTGAAAGATAGTAGTGCCCTTGAAGAACGCCGTCTGGCGTTCCTCGGTTTTGATGCGGCAACGGAAGCGCGCTATCTTGGCTATGTGCGCTTTATGGTCAATATTGAAGGGCGCTACACCCACTTTGATTCCGGCAGCCATGGCTTTAATGCGCAGACGCCGATGTGGGAAAAATATCAACGCATGCTGACAGTGTGGCAAACTTGTCCGCGTCAGTACCATCTGAGTGCGAACGAGATCGCGCAAATCATTAACGCCTGAGAAGGAAATGCCAGTGAAGTGTAGAGGTTTTCTGTTTGATTTAGACGGCACGTTGGTGGATTCATTACCGGTCGTGGAGCGGGCATGGAGCAACTGGGGTAAACGACACGGAATCGATGCCGCAGTGATTCTGGATTTTATTCACGGTAAACAGGCGATCACTTCACTGCGTCACTTTATGGCAGGCGCGCCGGAAGAGGAAATCCAGAAAGAGTTTTACGCGCTGGAGAAAATCGAAGCGGAAGACACCGACGGCATTATCCCGCTGCCGGGCGCACAGCAATTGCTGGCGACACTGAATGAGCTGGGTATTCCCTGGGCGATTGTCACCTCTGGCTCACTGCCGGTGGCGGCGGCGCGTCGTGCCGCTGGCGGGTTACCGGAGCCGGAAGTGTTTGTCACCGCAGAGCGGGTGACGCGCGGAAAACCTGAGCCAGATGCCTATCTGCTGGGCGCGCAACTGCTGGAGCTGGAGCCGGAAGAGTGCGTGGTGGTTGAGGATGCGCCCGCAGGTATCCTTTCCGGCCTTGCTGCCGGCTGCCATGTGATTGCCGTCAATGCCCCCGCCAGCACACCACGGCTGGATGATGTCGATATGCAGCTCTCCTCGCTGGAAGAGCTGATTATCAACAAAAATGCCGATGGCAGTGTGGATGTCCATCGTCGCCACTAATCATGATTTAACCCCGCATCTGCGGGGTTTTTTTATGGCATGCTCTGTACTGTTTATCACCACTGCAGGGAGCTGTTGTGAATAGTCAGCTTATCTGGGTTCTCGGCCTGCTTGCGGCCGCCATCATTTTGTTTGTTACCGGCAAACTGCGTATGGACGTGGTGGCGCTGCTGGTCATCATCGTTTTTGTGCTGAGCGGGACGCTGACACTGCAGGAGGCGCTCGCTGGTTTCAGTGATCCCAATGTGATTCTGATCGCTGCACTGTTTGTGATTGGCGAAGGACTGGTGCGTACCGGCGTGGCGCAGCAGATGGGCGAGTGGCTGGTCAGAATGGCAGGCAGCAGCGAGAGCCGGATGCTGATTCTGCTGATGCTGACGGTTGCCGGGTTGGGCGCGGTGATGAGTTCGACGGGCGTGGTGGCGATCTTTATTCCGGTAGTGCTGAGTGTGGCGGCGAAGACCGGTTCCGCGCCAGGACGGCTGATGATGCCGCTCAGTTTTGCCGGGTTAATCAGCGGCATGATGACGCTGGTCGCGACGCCGCCTAACCTGGTGGTCAACAGTGAGCTGCAGCGTGAGGGGTTACAGGGCTTCAGCTTTTTTGCCGTTACGCCGATTGGCCTGCTGGTGCTGCTGATGGGCATTGCTTATATGCTGGTGGCGCGCTGGTGGCTGGTGTTGCCGGACGACCAGCAGCAGCAGGGCGCTGCGCGTCACCGGCGCACTTTCCGCGATCTGATTCGTGATTACAAACTGACCGGCCGCGCCAGGCGTCTCTCGGTGCGCCCGGGATCGCCGCTGGTGGGTTACCGGCTGGACGATTTAAAACTGCGTGAGCGTTATGGCGCCAATGTGGTCGGGCTGGAGCGCTGGCGCAAGTTTCGCCGTGTGATGGTGGCGGTGACCGGCAGCACTGAGTTTCGCGTCCATGATGTGCTGCTGATCGATATGTCGGCGGCGGAAATCGATCTGCGCGAATTCTGCGCGGAACAGCAACTGGAACCGATGGTGCTGCGCGGCGACTATTTTTCTGAGCGGGCGCGCGATGTCGGTATGGCGGAGGTATCGCTCATTCCTGATTCGGAACTGCCCGGCAGGACATTGCGTGAGCTGGCGTTTCGCAGCCGCTACGGTGTCAGCGTGGTCGGCATCCGCCGTCACGGCGAGGTGCTGGAAGGCGCGCTGATTGATGAGGCGCTGGAGCTGGGCGATATTCTGCTGGTGATTGGCGACTGGAAACTGATTGGTCAGCTGCAGCAGCAGAAGCGCGATTTTATTGTGCTCAGTCTGCCGGCCGAGGTGGATGACGTCGCACCGGCACGCAGCCAGGCCCCGCACGCACTGTTTTCGCTGGCGCTGATGGTGGCGATGATGCTCACCGAATCCATTCCCAATCCGGTCGCCGCACTGATTGCCTGCCTGCTGATGGGACGTTTCCGCTGTATTGATATGGAAAGCGCTTACCGTTCGATTCACTGGCCGGGGATTATTTTGATTGTCGGCATGATGCCGTTTGCCATCGCGTTGCAGAAAACCGGTGGTGTGGCGCTGGTGGTACAGGGGCTGATGGATATTGCTGGTGGCCGGGGGCCGCAGGTAATGCTGGTCTGTCTGTTTATTCTCTGTGCGGGGATTGGCTTGTTTATTTCCAACACCGCTACGGCGGTGCTGATGGCGCCAATTGGCATTGCCGCCGCACATCAGATGGGCGTGTCGCCTTATCCTTTTACCATGATTATCGCCGTTGCTGCCTCGGCGGCCTTTATGACGCCGGTGTCATCACCGGTGAATACGCTGGTGATGGCGCCGGGCGGTTACCGCTTTAGCGATTTTGTGAAGGTCGGGGTGCCGTTTACCTTACTGGTGATGGTCGTCAGTGTGCTGATGGTGCCGGTGCTGTTTCCGTTTTGATACTCCTTCCCCCGTGAAACGGGGGAGGGGGCAGATCAGAGTGGGGTATCCTGACTGATTTCATCCAGAGAAAGGCTGAAGCTGGGGATAAACACGTCAACGAAGTAATCCATCTCCGGGCTGCGGCGCTGATCGAGCGTCTTCTCCAGTCTGGCTTTTGCCAGCACAAACTCGTTATTGCCTGCAGACAACTCTTCCAGACATTTCAGATAAGCACAGAGCGCATCCGCCTGTTTAACTATCGCTGTCTCTTCTGCCGCATGCAGGTGTTCATCCAGCAGCGGGCGAAACGCGTCCTGCAGATCGGCGGGCAGCATGTCGATCAGTTTCTGCTGGGCAATTTTTTCGATCTTTTTGTATTCATGAGCGATTTGCGCATTGTAATACTTCACCGGCGTCGGCAGGTCGCCGGTCAGCACTTCGCTGGCATCGTGATACAACGCCATCAGCGCGATACGTTCAGCATTCAGCTGACCACCAAATTTCTGGTTTTTAATCAGCGCCAGTGCATGCGCCACCATGGCAACCTGAAGGCTGTGCTCCGAGACATTCTCGGTGCGCACATTGCGCATCAGCGGCCAGCGGTTAATCAGTTTCAGGCGCGAGAGGTGGGCAAAAAAGTGGCTTTGCGTCATAAGTCATGTCCTGAAGTAGAGACTGGTGAAGCATGAAGATTCACCAGACGACTGAAAAAGTCAGATATTCGGGGAAACATCCCGATGGCTGCGGAGCGGTGCCATCCGCGAAAGACGCGGGATGGTCGCCCCGGAGTCTTGATCAACCAGGCGACGCTCTCAGACGTCACCTGATGTCAGACGTTACTGATGATAACCTTCGAGGAAACGACCAAATTTACTGATCGCCATTTCCAGGTCATCCACGCGCGGCAGGGTGACAATACGTACGTGGTCAGGCCATGGCCAGTTAAAGGCGCTGCCCTGAACCAGCAACACTTTTTCCTGCAGCAGGAAATCCAGCACCATCTTCTGGTCATCGTGAATATTAAAGCGCTTCGCATCAATGCGCGGGAACATATACAGCGCCCCCTGCGGCTTCACGCAGCTGACGCCAGGGATTTCGTTAATCAGCTCCCATGCGCGCTGGCGCTGTTCGTACAGACGACCGCCCGGCACGATAAACTCGCTGATGCTCTGATAGCCACCCAGCGCAGTCTGGATCGCATGCTGTGCTGGCACGTTCGCGCACAGACGCATTGATGCCAGCATCTCCAGGCCTTCGATATACCCTTTCGCATGTTTTTTCGGGCCGTTCAGCACCATCCAGCCCTGACGGAAGCCTGCCACACGGTAAGTCTTTGACAGACCGTTAAAGGTAATAGTCAGCAGGTCTGGCGCCAGCGCCGCAATCGAGTGGTGCTGTGCTTCGTCATACAGAATCTTGTCGTAAATCTCATCGGCGAAGATAATCAGGTTGTGCTGGCGCGCCAGTTCAACCACTTCCATCAGCAACTCTTTGCTGTACACCGCGCCGGTCGGGTTATTCGGGTTAATGATCACAATGCCGCGGGTGCGCGGTGTGATTTTGCTGCGAATATCGTCCAGATCCGGGAACCAGCCAGCGGACTCGTCGCACAGATAGTGCACCGCTTTACCGCTGGACAGGGATACTGCTGCCGTCCACAACGGATAGTCTGGCGCAGGCACCAGCATTTCGTCACCGCTGTTAAGCAGCGCCTGCATTGATTGCACAATCAGTTCTGATACGCCGTTACCGATATAGATATCTTCCACGGTGACGTCGCGCATGCCGCGCGCCTGATAATGCTGCATAATCGCTTTACGGGCGGAGTAGAGACCTTTCGAGTCGCAATAACCCTGCGCGCCTGGCAGATTACGAATCACATCAACCAGGATCTCATCGGGCGCTTCAAAGCCGAAGGGCGCCGGGTTACCAATGTTGAGCTTGAGGACTTTGTTGCCTTCTTCTTCAAGGCGCTTTGCTTCTTTTAACACCGGGCCGCGAATGTCGTAACAGACGTTATCCAGCTTACCTGATTTATCAATTTGAAAGTTCATCTACATCGCCTTAACTGACTGAGTCGCGTTCCTGCCGTGGAAAATAACTTGCCCAATTTACTCTTCTGTTCAGCGCTTTTGAAGGGCTCTCTTACCTTTTGCCGTTGCACGGATCACTATCCGGAAACGCGGCAATGTTTTTTTACTATTTTTGTTAGAAAAAGGTGGATAGATGCGGAGGGAAATAGTCAAATGATTCTAATTGAAGTGGTGATTTTGTTATCTGGTGCGACCAGATTCATCGGGAGATGGCAAATGAGGTTAATTCGCATCAACGGCAACGACGGGTTTAAGAATGTTAATGAAACGGTTTTTTATAACTGGTCAGACCCGAAAAAACCCCGTCTGATCGATAAAATCCTGCTTTAGTGATAAGAATAGTGGTATTAGGGCTTAAAAAGTAAACGGCAGTATGCCAGGATACATATCAGGGGAATTGATGGCGGGAAAATCGCTTTTTTAACGAGTCAAAATCGCCGTTTTAGCCCAAAAAACAGTAAGCGTTATTTATTAGTTAGTGCTGCGTTCACAGCGCTGTGGAAAGTTGATTCAGGTTAGTGGTCTTATCCTGTTAACGCGCGACCCGAAATTTTTTGCATTGTTGCGTGCATGAATTAATGACTACGACGCAGCTTCCTGCAACTTATAGGTTAGTGCTGCGTGCATTAACGATCTATCAGTCGAAAGAGACTATTTTTAACGGTTCCCGGTTGTGCTGGCACAGCAGGCCGGGCGCTGGCGAAAAGGAGATTCTGACGTCAGACGACGACACGGTGTTGTTAAGAGAGTCTGGTTTTATCTCAGTAGCAACATCGTTTGTCAGCGCTTTATCCATGAGATAGAGCAAAGCAGTAACACCAGGGTAGCTGTTTGTAAAAAATCTAAATATAAGTGAAGAAAAATATGACTAGTGCAAATCGTCCGATACTCAACCTCGACCTCGATCTGCTGAGGACGTTTGTTGCGGTTGCGGATCTCAATACCTTTGCGGCGGCAGCGGCGGCGGTATGCAGAACGCAATCAGCAGTAAGCCAACAGATGCAGCGTCTGGAACAGCTGGTGGGCAAAGAGTTGTTTGCCCGTCATGGACGCAACAAGCTGTTAACCGAGCATGGCATCCAGCTGCTCGGTTATGCCAGAAAGATCCTGCGCTTTAATGACGAAGCCTGTACCTCGCTGATGTACAGCAATATTCAGGGCGTGCTGACTATCGGCGCTTCTGATGATACTTCTGACACCATTCTGCCATTCCTGCTGAACCGTGTGACCTCAGTTTATCCAAAACTGGCGATCGACGTTCGCGTGAAGCGTAATCCATTTATGATGGAGATGCTGAACCAGGGCGAAGTGGATCTGGTGGTGACAACCTCCAGCCCGGGCAACTTTACTCATCAGGTACTGCGTACGTCGCCAACCCTGTGGTATTGCGCGGCAGATTATGTGTTCCACCGTGGTGAAGCGATTCCACTGGTGCTGCTGGATGAGCCAAGCCCGTACCGTGATATGGCTATCGACCATCTGAATGAAGCCGGTATCCCATGGCGCATCTCTTATGTCGCTTCCACGCTGGCGGCAGTACGTGCGGCGGTGAAAGCGGGACTGGGCGTCACTGCGCGTCCGGTGGAGATGATGAGTCCGGAACTGCGTGTGATGGGCGCGGCGGAAGGTCTGCCAGTGCTGCCGGATACTCAGTATCTGCTGTGCCGTAATCCGGAGAGCGATAATGAGCTGGCGCTGGCGATCTTTAACGCGATGGAATCCAGCAATGATCCTTACACTCTGCTCGGTGAAGGCGATGGTTCCGTTCTGCTGGATGACGAGGAATAATCGTTAAAGATAACGAGAATTATTCCTGTTAAAATACGCCTTTGCGTAGTATTAAGTATAAAAATAAGCCCTTTACTGATTTATGTTAGTGAAGGGCTTTTTTATTGCTGTTTTTCTGCGTTTTTACCCGCCATATTTCATCGCTTTATTTTCTGCATATTGTTGCCTCTCTGATAGTGCATAACAAAAAAATCACCGTGTGTAATTAATTTGAAATTGGTTGCGCATCGTGAGTGATTGTTATGGAAACTGGCTATTTTTTTATCATAAAGAATGAAAGTGTGTTCTGGATCATAAAAATAACCCTATTAAGGGGCAGGAAAAAGCCGATATTCCTGTCAGAATGTGGTGGTTAAATCGACGATGCATGTTATGGATTTGCGACTACACTTACCATTATCAGGGGTATACTGACTCGATTTAGCTCAATAAACGCGCAATATATGTTAATATCATGTTGCTAATGTAAAATAGCATGTAGATACTTTTGTCAAAGTTGACAGAAGGTTATAGAAAGGGGTAAAAAACCCCATAAAATTGCTGCTTATTTTTGAAAGACAGCAAAAATTATAGGGTTTTTTATCCTTCCCTTGAATCGATGTGGTGTGTTAACTGCCGTTAATTAGAGCAGGACGCTAAACGCCACTTTTGATGAGTAAGCAAGAGTATGTCAACAACCACAGAAGTTATCGCTCATCACTGGGCATTCGCTGTTTTTCTGGTCATCGCTTTAGGTCTGTGTTGCCTGATGTTAGCTGGCGCATGGTTTTTAGGCGGAAGGGCGCGCGGAAGGCATAAAAACACACCTTTTGAGTCCGGCATCGATTCAGTTGGCAGCACGCAAATGCGTCTCTCCGCCAAGTTCTATCTGGTCGCGATGTTCTTCGTTATTTTCGACGTCGAAGCCCTCTACTTATACGCATGGTCGACATCCATTCGCGAAAGCGGCTGGGTCGGCTTTGTCGAAGCCGCTATTTTCATTTTGGTGCTGTTGGCTGGACTGGTTTATCTGGTGCGTATTGGCGCGCTGGATTGGGCTCCCGCACGTCGTCGTGTGGTAGTGAAAACCGATAAGGTCACGCACACCAATCACCATACGCAGTAACAGCGAGGCATTCAGATGGACTATACGCTCACCCGCATAGACCCGAACGGTGAGAACGACCGTTATCCGCTGCAAAAGCAAGAGATCGTTACCGATCCGCTGGAGCAGCATGTTCACCGCAGCGTGTACATGGGCAAGCTCGAACATGCCCTGCACGACATGGTGAACTGGGGACGCAAAAACTCTCTTTGGCCGTATAACTTCGGTCTTTCGTGCTGCTACGTGGAGATGGTGACGTCGTTCACCGCGGTTCACGACGTGGCGCGTTTCGGTGCAGAAGTACTTCGTGCTTCTCCCCGCCAGGCAGATTTTATGGTGGTAGCCGGTACGCCATTTACCAAAATGGCGCCGGTTATTCAGCGTTTATATGACCAGATGCTGGAGCCGAAGTGGGTGATCTCCATGGGTGCCTGCGCCAACTCTGGCGGCATGTATGACATCTACTCCGTGGTACAGGGCGTCGATAAATTCCTGCCAGTGGATGTTTACATTCCAGGCTGCCCGCCGCGTCCGGAAGCTTATATGCAGGCGCTGTTGCTGCTGCAGGAATCGATCGGTAAAGAGCGCCGTCCGCTTTCCTGGGTCGTGGGTGATCAGGGTGTGTATCGCGCCAATATGCAGTCAGAGCGTGAGAGAAAACGCGCTGAACGTATCGCCGTGACTAACCTGCGGACGCCAGACGAAATTTAATTAATGACGGGTGCGGCCTGACGATACGCGCAACAAAAACAGCGATATTCCACGCGCGAACCGCATCCTGACGCCAACACTGTGCGCCTGGTAACAGGCCAGAATGGTGAAATACTTATGACAGATTTGACCACGCAAGATCTCGCTCAGCCAGCATGGCAAACCCGTGATCACCTGGACGACCCGGTGATCGGCGAGCTGCGTAATCGTTTTGGGCCAGATGCCTTTACTGTTCAGGCGACCCGCACCGGCTTACCGGTGGTATGGGTAAAACGTGAACAATTACTGGAAGTTGCCGAGTTTCTGCGCAAGCTGCCGAAACCGTATGTGATGCTGTTCGACCTGCACGGCATGGACGAACGTCTGCGCACCTACCGCGAAGGCTTGCCTGCCGCGGACTTTTCCGTTTTCTACCACCTGATCTCCATTGAACGCAATCGCGACATTATGCTCAAGGTGGCATTGTCTGAAAACGACATGCATTTGCCGACCATCACCCGGTTATTCCCGAATGCCAACTGGTATGAGCGTGAAACCTGGGAAATGTTTGGTATGACGTTTGATGGCCACCCGCACCTGACGCGCATCATGATGCCGCATACCTGGGAAGGCCATCCGCTGCGCAAAGATTACCCGGCGCGCGCCACCGAATTCGATCCCTTTGAGCTGACAAAGCAGAAAGAAGATCTGGAGATGGAATCCCTGACTTTCAGACCGGAAGACTGGGGCATGAAGCGCGGCACCGCCAATGAGGACTTTATGTTCCTCAACCTCGGGCCAAACCACCCGTCAGCGCACGGTGCATTCCGTATCATTCTGCAGCTGGACGGCGAAGAGATCGTCGACTGCGTGCCGGATATCGGTTACCACCACCGCGGCGCTGAGAAGATGGGTGAACGTCAGTCCTGGCACAGCTACATTCCGTATACCGACCGTATTGAATACCTCGGCGGCTGCGTGAATGAGATGCCATACGTGCTGGCGGTCGAGAAACTGGCGGGCATTAAGGTGCCGGAGCGCGTGGATATGATCCGCGTGATGCTCTCCGAGCTGTTCCGCATTAACAGCCATCTGCTGTACATCTCCACCTTTATCCAGGACGTCGGCGCAATGACGCCAGTGTTCTTTGCCTTTACCGATCGTCAGAAAATCTACGATCTGGTGGAAGCGATCACCGGTTTCCGTATGCACCCGGCGTGGTTCCGCATCGGCGGCGTGGCGCACGATCTGCCGAAAGGCTGGGATCGCCTGCTGCGTGAATTCCTCGACTGGATGCCGAAACGTCTGGATTCCTATGTGAAAGCCGCGCTGAAAAACACCATCCTGATTGGGCGTTCGAAAGGCGTGGCCGCGTATGGCCGTGATGACGCGCTGGCATGGGGCACCACCGGTGCTGGCCTGCGCGCGACCGGCGTTGAATTCGACGTGCGTAAATGGCGTCCGTACTCTGGCTACGAACAGTTTGACTTCGAAGTGCCTGTGGGCGACGGCGTCAGCGACTGTTACAGCCGCGTGATGCTGAAAGTGGAAGAGCTGCGTCAGAGCCTGCGCATTCTTGAGCAGTGCTACAAAAACATGCCGGAAGGTCCGTTCAAAGCTGACCACCCGCTGACCACGCCGCCACCGAAAGAGCGCACCCTGCAGCACATTGAAACCCTGATCACCCACTTCCTGCAGGTTTCCTGGGGACCGGTGATGCCTGCCAACGAATCATTCCAGATGATCGAGGCGACGAAAGGGATCAACAGTTACTACCTGACCAGTGATGGCAGCACCATGAGCTACCGCACCCGCGTGCGTACGCCAAGCTTCCCGCACCTGCAGCAGATCCCATCAGTGATCCGCGGCAGCCTGGTATCCGATCTGATCGTATACCTCGGTAGTATCGATTTTGTTATGTCAGACGTGGACCGCTAATTATGCACGATCAAAAAATTGCGATCGAAACGATCGACCCGAGTGAGGTCTTTGTGCTGAGCGCCGCTGAACGTGACGCGATTGAGCATGAAAAACATCATTACGAAGATGCACGCGCAGCCTCGATTGAAGCGCTGAAGATCGTGCAGAAACAGCGTGGCTGGGTGCCGGATGGCGCGATTAACGCCATTGCTGAGGTACTGGGCATTCCTGCCAGTGATGTGGAAGGTGTCGCCACGTTCTACAGCCAGATTTTCCGCCAGCCGGTTGGACGTCATGTGATTCGCTACTGCGACAGCGTGGTCTGCCATATCACCGGCTTCCAGGGCATTCAGGCGGCGCTGGAACATCAGCTGCATATCAAACCCGGTCAGACCACGGCTGACGGTCGCTTTACCCTGCTGCCAACCTGCTGCCTCGGTAACTGTGACAAAGGCCCAACCATGATGGTCGACGAAGATACCCATGTGCATCTGACGCCGGAAGGTATCGCCAACTTACTGGAGCAGTATCAATGAAACAGATCATTCGTACTGCTGAAACCCATCCACTGACCTGGCGTATGCGCGACGACAAACAGCCGGTGTTCCTGGATGAGTATCGCAGTAAAAACGGCTATGCCGGCGCAGAGAAAGCACTGAAAGGCATGACGCCGGAAGAAATCGTCAATGTCGTCAAAGACTCCGGCCTGAAAGGGCGCGGTGGTGCAGGCTTCTCCACTGGTCTGAAGTGGAGCCTGATGCCAAAAGACGAAAGCATGAACATCCGTTACCTGCTGTGTAACGCCGATGAGATGGAACCGGGCACCTATAAAGACCGCCTGCTGATGGAGCAAATGCCACACCAGCTGGTGGAAGGCATGCTGATCAGCGCCTTTGCGCTGAAAGCGTACCGTGGCTACATCTTCCTGCGCGGCGAGTATATCGAGGCGGCGGTGAACCTGCGTCGTGCGATTGCGGAAGCTAACGAAGCCGGGCTGCTGGGGAAAAACATCCTTGGTTCCGGTTTTGACTTCGAACTTATCGTTCATACCGGCGCAGGTCGTTATATCTGCGGTGAAGAAACGGCGCTGATTAACTCGCTGGAAGGCCGCCGCGCCAACCCGCGTTCCAAGCCGCCATTCCCGGCCTCTGCCGGTGCCTGGGGCAAGCCGACCTGTGTGAACAACGTCGAAACCCTGTCGAACGTGCCAGCCATTCTTGCCAACGGCGTGGAGTGGTACAAGGGCATTTCGACCAGCGAAGATGCTGGCACCAAAATGATGGGCTTCTCCGGCCGGGTGAAAAATCCGGGAGTGTGGGAGCTGCCGTTTGGCACCACCGCACGCGAGATCCTCGAAGATTACGCCGGTGGCATGCGTGACGGTCTGAAGTTTAAAGCCTGGCAGCCAGGTGGTGCCGGGACTGACTTCCTGACCGAGCAGCACCTTGATCTGCCGATGGAGTTCGCCAGCATTGGTAAAGCGGGCAGCCGTCTCGGCACCGCGCTGGCAATGGCCGTCGACCACGAAATCAATATGGTGTCGCTGGTGCGCAATCTGGAAGAGTTTTTCGCCCGCGAGTCCTGCGGCTGGTGTACGCCATGCCGTGATGGTCTGCCGTGGAGCGTAAAAATCCTGCGCGCGCTGGAGCAGGGCAAAGGGCAGCCGGGGGATATCGAAACCCTGCAGCAACTGTGCCGTCAGCTTGGTCCTGGTAAAACATTTTGCGCCCATGCGCCTGGTGCAGTAGAGCCACTGCAGAGCGCCATAAAATATTTCCGCGAAGAATTTGAAGCTGGCATCGTGCCGCAGGTGTTCGGTAACGCCCGTTTGATTAACGGTATCCAGCCAAACCTGCTGAAAGCGCGTTGGTAAAAAAGCAGCTCGTTGTGGCGGCGAAAATGCCGCCCGGCAGATAAATACCCGATTAGTTGGCGTTACAGCAAGGCGGCAAGAGAGCGAATCCCCTGGAGCTTACATCAGTAAGTGACTGGGGTGAGAGAACGCAGCCAACGCCGCTGTAGCGGCAAGTAAGAAGGGTATTTCAGAATTGTGTTTAACGCCTGGGTAACCAGGCCTTACGGAAGCATGTTCATATGGCTACAATTCATGTAGACGGTAAAGAATATGAAGTCGATGGCGCAGATAACCTGCTGCAGGCATGTCTGTCGCTCGGCCTTGATATTCCTTATTTTTGCTGGCACCCGGCGCTGGGCAGCGTTGGGGCTTGCCGCCAGTGTGCGGTGAAGCAATTCCAAAATGCCGAAGACACCCGCGGTCGTCTGGTCATGTCGTGTATGACTCCGGCGTCTGACGGCACCTTTATCTCGATTGATGACGGTGAAGCGAAAGAGTTCCGCGAAAGCGTGGTGGAGTGGCTGATGACCAACCACCCGCACGACTGTCCGGTGTGTGAAGAGGGCGGTAACTGTCATCTGCAGGATATGACGGTGATGACCGGCCACAGCTTCCGTCGCTACCGCTTCACCAAACGTACCCACCGTAATCAGGATCTCGGACCGTTTATTTCTCACGAAATGAACCGCTGTATCGCCTGTTACCGCTGCGTGCGTTACTACAAAGATTATGCCGACGGCAAAGATCTGGGCGTCTATGGCGCGCATGACAACGTCTACTTCGGTCGCCCGGAAGATGGTGTGCTGGAAAGCGAATTCTCCGGCAACCTGGTGGAAATCTGCCCGACCGGCGTGTTTACCGATAAAACCCACTCCGAACGCTACAACCGTAAATGGGATATGCAGTTTGCCCCGAGCATCTGCCAGCAGTGCAGCGTCGGCTGTAACACCAGCCCGGGTGAACGTTACGGCGAACTGCGTCGGGTCGAAAACCGTTATAACGGTACGGTCAACCACTACTTCCTCTGCGACCGTGGTCGTTTTGGCTATGGCTACGTCAACCTGAAAGATCGTCCGCGCAAACCACAGCAGCGCCGTGGCGATGACTGGGTAACGCTCAATGCCGATCAGGCTCTGCAGAGCGCAGCCGATGTGCTGCGCCAGGCGAAGAAAGTGATCGGTATTGGCTCACCACGCGCCAGCGTCGAGAGCAACTTTGCGCTGCGCGAGCTGGTGGGCGCGGAAAACTTCTCTACGGGTATCCCGGCGGGTGAGCAGGCGCGTCTGCAACTGATGCTGAAAGTGCTGCGCGAAGGTGGTATCCGTACCCCGGCGTTGCGCGAAATTGAGAGCTACGATGCGGTACTGGTGCTGGGTGAAGATTTAACCCAGACCGGCGCGCGCGTGGCGCTGGCGGTACGTCAGGCGGTGAAAGGCAAGGCGCGTGAAATGGCAGCGGCGCAGAAAGTCGCTGACTGGCAGATCGCGGCCATCCTGAATATCGGCCAGAACGCCAAACATCCGCTGTTTGTGACCAACGTTGATGAAACCCGTCTCGATGATATCGCCGCCTGGAGCTACCGTGCGCCAGTCGAAGACCAGGCGCGTTTTGGTTTTGCCATCGCCCATGCACTGGATAACAGTGCTCCGGCCGTCGGTGAAATCAGCCGCGACATGGCGGGTAAAATCGATGTCATCGTGCAGGCCTTGGCCGGTGCGAAGAAACCGCTGATTATCTCCGGCACCCACTCTGGCAGCCAGGCGATGATTGAAGCGGCCGCTAACGTGGCGAAAGCGCTGAAAGGGCGTGGCTCAGATGTCGGTATCACGTTGCTGGCGGGCGCGACCAACAGCGTCGGTCTCAGCATGATCGGTGGCAATACGCTTGATGCCGCGCTGGAAGAATTAGCCAGCGGTGCTGCGGATGCGGTGGTGGTGCTGGAAAACGATCTCTATCGCCAGGCACCCGCGGCGCAGGTCGATGCTGCACTGCACAATACACCGAACGTGATTGTTATCGATCATCAGCGTACCGCTACGCTGGATAAAGCCGGTTTGGTCCTCTCCGCTGCCAGCTTTGCTGAAAGCGACGGCACCGTTGTCAACCAGGAAGGCCGCGCGCAGCGTTTCTTCCAGGTTTACGATCCGGCCTATTACGACACCAGTGTGGAAATGCTGGAAAGCTGGCGCTGGCTGCATGCGCTGCACACCACGGTGGAAAGTCGCACCATTGACTGGACACTGCTGGATCATGTGATTGACGCCACGGCGGTCGCCCTGCCACAACTGGCCGCAATTAAAGAGGCGGCACCTGATGCCAGCTTCCGTATTCGTGGTCAGAAACTGGCGCGTTCTCCGCACCGTTCCAGTGGCCGTACCGCGATGCGCGCCAATATCAGCGTGCATGAACCGCGTCAGCCGCAGGATAAAGACACCATGTTCAGCTTCTCCATGGAAGGGAACAACAACCCGCTGGCCGACCGTCAGCAGATTCCGTTCGCCTGGGCGCCAGGCTGGAACTCACCGCAGGCATGGAACAAGTTCCAGGCGGAAGTGGGTGGCAAGCTGCGTCACGGTGACCCGGGTGTACGTCTGTTCGAAGCCGGAGAAGGTCAGCTGCCATGGTTTGACCATGTCCCGGCCGCCTTTAGCGGCAGTGATAACCAGTGGCGTGTCGCGCCTTACTACCACCTGTTTGGTAGCGAAGAGATGACGCAGCGTTCTGCAGTGATCCAGCAGCGTATGCCACAGCCGTATGTGATGGTAAATCCGGACGATGCCGCCCGCCTTGGGGTGAACGCGGGTGCTGCCGTCGAGTTCAGCTGTGCCGGTCAGACGCTGCGTCTGCCGGTTCGTTTCTCCAGCACCTTACAGGCAGGGCAGGTGGGCTTACCCATCGGTATGCCGGGTATTCCGCCGTACCTTTCCGGCGCGAATATTGACAATCTGCAGGAGGCAGCGCAATGAGCTGGTTAACACCGGAACTGATCGACATTCTGCTGGCAGTCATCAAAGCCGTGGTCATTCTGCTGGTGGTGGTGATCTGTGGCGCCTTTATGAGCTTCGGCGAACGCCGCCTGCTCGGTCTGTTCCAGAACCGTTACGGACCTAACCGTGTCGGCTGGGGGGGCTCGCTGCAGCTGGTCGCCGATATGCTGAAGATGTTCTTTAAAGAGGACTGGATCCCGCCGTTTACCGACCGGGTGATCTTCACACTGGCGCCGATGATTGCCTTCTGTTCGCTGCTGCTGGCCTTCGCCATTGTGCCAGTCAGCCCGACCTGGTCGGTCTCGAACCTCAATATCGGTTTGCTGTTCTTCCTGATGATGGCCGGCCTGGCGGTGTACGCCGTGCTGTTTGCTGGCTGGTCGAGCAACAACAAATACTCCCTGCTGGGTGCGATGCGCGCCTCGGCGCAGACGCTGAGCTACGAAGTGTTTCTCGGCCTGTCGCTGATGGGCGTGGTGGCGCAGGCGGAGTCGTTCAATATGAATGACATCGTCAACAACCAGGCGAATCTGTGGAATATCATCCCGCAGTTCTTCGGCTTCGTGACCTTTGCGATCGCCGGTGTGGCAGTGTGTCACCGCCATCCGTTTGACCAGCCGGAAGCCGAACAGGAACTGGCCGATGGTTACCACATCGAATATTCCGGCATGAAGTTCGGTCTGTTCTTTGTCGGTGAATATATCGGTATCGTCACCGTGTCAGCACTGATTGTGACGCTGTTCTTCGGTGGCTGGCACGGCCCGTGGCTGCCACCGGTTATCTGGTTTGCGCTGAAGACCGCCTTCTTCATGATGATGTTTATTCTGATTCGTGCTGCGCTGCCGCGTCCGCGCTACGACCAGGTGATGTCTTTTGGCTGGAAAGTGTGCCTGCCGTTGACGCTGCTGAACCTGCTGGCGACCGCCGCAGTGATTCTGTACAACGCGCAGTAAGGGGTTAATAACCATGACATTAAAAGAAATAGTGGTTGGTTTTGCGACCCAGGTACGCAGCATCTGGATGATCGGGATGCATGCGTTTGCCAAACGTGAAACGCAGATGTATCCGGAAGAGCCGGTTTATCTGCCGCCGCGTTACCGTGGCCGTATCGTGCTGACGCGCGATCCTGACGGCCAGGAGCGTTGTGTGGCCTGTAACCTGTGTGCGGTCGCCTGTCCGGTGGGCTGTATCTCGCTGCAGAAAGCCGAAATGACCGATGGCCGCTGGTATCCGGAATTCTTCCGTATCAACTTCTCGCGCTGCATTTTCTGTGGCCTGTGTGAAGAAGCCTGCCCGACCACCGCGATTCAGCTGACCCCGGATTTCGAACTGGGTGAGTTTAAGCGTCAGGATCTGGTGTATGAGAAAGAAGACCTGTTGATTTCAGGGCCGGGTAAATATCCGGAATATAACTTCTACCGCATGGCGGGCATGGCGATCGAAGGGAAAGACAAAGGCGACGCGGAAAACGAAGCCAAACCTATCGACGTCAAAGGCTTGTTACCTTAAGGAGCCAGGCATGGAATTTGCATTTTATATTTGTGGACTGGTGGCGGTGCTGACGACGTTGCGCGTCATCACCCACACCAATCCGGTACATGCGTTGCTGTACCTGATTATCTCGCTGCTGGCGATTGCTGGCGTGTTCTTCTCGCTCGGCGCGTACTTCGCCGGGGCGCTGGAGATTATTGTCTATGCTGGCGCGATTATGGTGCTGTTCGTGTTCGTGGTGATGATGCTGAACCTCGGCAAAGCGGTGCAGGAGCAGGAGCGGAAATGGCTGCAGCCTTCACTGTGGATTGGCCCGGGTCTGGTCGCCGCGCTGCTGCTGGCGGTACTGGTGTATGCCATCAGCACAGTTAACGATCAGGGCATCGATGGCACCATGATTGATGCGAAAGCGGTAGGTATTGCGCTGTTTGGTCCTTACGTACTGGCGGTCGAACTGGCATCAATGCTGCTGCTGGCGGGTCTGGTGGTGGCGTTCCACGTCGGACGTGAAGATCGTCGCGGTGAGGTGCTGAGCAACCGTCCGGGCGATAGCGCACAGAGAAATCAGGAGGAACAAGCATGATCCCTCTGCAACATGGACTTATTCTGGCGGCGATCCTGTTCGTTCTCGGACTGACCGCGCTGGTGATGCGTCGCAACCTGTTGTTTATGTTAATTGGCCTCGAAATCATGATTAACGCCGCAGCGCTGGCGTTTGTGGTGGCGGGAAGCTATTGGGGACAGGCCGATGGTCAGGTGATGTATATCCTGGCGATCAGCCTCGCGGCGGCAGAGGCCAGTATTGGTCTGGCATTGTTACTGCAGCTCCATCGTCGTCGTCAGACGCTGAACATTGACACAGTAAGCGAGATGCGCGGATGAACCTTCTCTACTTAACTATTCTGTTCCCGCTGATTGGCTTCCTGCTGTTGGCATTTTCCCGTGGTCGCTGGTCAGAGAATCTCTCTGCGGCGATTGGTATGGGGTCGGTCGGTCTGGCTGCGCTGGTGACGATTTTCGCTGGCGTGGACTTCTTTAATCACGGCCAGCAGCCGTTTGTTCAGGCGCTGTGGACCTGGATGAGCGTCGGTAACTTCAATATCGGCGTGAATCTGACGCTTGATGGCCTGTCACTGACCATGCTGTCTGTGGTGACTGGCGTCGGCTTCTTTATCCATATGTTTGCCAGCTGGTATATGCGCGGGGAGGAGGGCTATTCGCGCTTCTTTGCTTATACCAACCTGTTTATCGCCAGTATGGTGGTTCTGGTGCTGGCGGATAACCTGTTGCTGATGTACCTCGGCTGGGAAGGGGTGGGGCTCTGCTCTTATCTGCTGATCGGTTTCTACTACACCAACCCGAACAACGGCGCGGCGGCGATGAAGGCCTTTATCATCACCCGTGTCGGCGACGTGTTCCTCGCGTTTGCTCTGTTTATTCTTTATCAGGAACTGGGCACACTGAACTTCCGCGAGATGGTGGAACTGGCACCTGCGCACTTTGCTGCTGACAACCATATGCTGCAATGGGCGACGCTGATGCTGCTGGGTGGTGCGGTCGGTAAATCGGCGCAGCTGCCGTTGCAGACCTGGCTGGCGGATGCGATGGCGGGTCCAACCCCGGTCTCCGCACTGATCCACGCCGCGACCATGGTGACCGCGGGCGTGTATCTGATTGCCCGTACCCATGGCCTGTTCCTGCTGACGCCGGAAATCCTGCATCTGGTGGGTATTGTTGGTGCGGTGACGCTGGTACTGGCGGGCTTTGCCGCACTGGTGCAGACCGATATCAAACGTGTACTGGCTTATTCGACGATGAGTCAGATTGGCTATATGTTCCTCGCGCTGGGTGTCCAGGCATGGGATGCGGCCATTTTCCACTTAATGACCCATGCGTTCTTTAAAGCCCTGCTGTTCCTCTCATCCGGTTCGGTGATCCTTGCCTGCCACCATGAGCAGAACATTTTCAAAATGGGCGGCCTGCGCAAGAGTATTCCGCTGGTGTATGTCTGCTTCCTGGTGGGCGGCGCGGCGCTGGCGGCATTGCCACTGATTACCGCAGGCTTCTTCAGTAAGGACGAAATCCTGGCGGGTGCCTGGGCGAACGGCCATATCAATCTGATGGTAGCGGGCCTGGCGGGCGCGTTTATGACCTCGCTGTATACCTTCCGCATGATCTTTATCACCTTCCACGGTGAAGAGAAAATTCATGCCCATGCCGGTAAAGGCATTACGCACCATCTGCCACTGATTGTTCTGCTGATCCTCTCCACCTTTATTGGTGCACTTATTGTGCCACCATTGCAGGGCGTATTACCGGACACCACCGAGCTGGAGCACGGCAGCGTGCTGACGCTGGAAATCGCCTCTGGCGTGGTGGCGGTTGCCGGGATCCTGCTGGCCGCTGCACTGTGGCTGGGCAAACGCACGCTGGTCAGCAGCATCGCCAGCAGCCCGGTGGGACGCTTCTTCAGCACCTGGTGGTTCGCTGCCTGGGGCTTCGACTGGCTGTACGACAAGGTGTTTGTTAAACCGTATCTCGGTGTTGCGTGGCTGCTGAAACGCGATCCGCTGAACGGTCTGATGAACATCCCGGCTGTGCTGTCGCGCTTTGCCAATAAAGGGCTGGTGGTCAGCGAAAACGGTTATGTACGCTGGTATGTCGCCTCAATGAGCATCGGTGCCGTGGTGGTACTGGCGCTGCTGGTGGTGATTTAAGGTGTGAGAGCGGGGTGATGCAGAGTCGTCACCCAGGCAAAAGAATTTTGAAAATATACCCCCGTATAAATGGGCGTTATCGGCGAAGCGAGTTTGGTTACCGCCAGCGCACAGCAACCGGAGCATACTTTAGTATGTGAGGATTGCGAGCACTGCCGGGAAGCAAACTCGTGAGTAAGATAGCCCAAACGGGCTAATAAAGAAGGGAAACCCCGCCATGTTATTGCCTTGGCTTATTTTGATACCCTTTGTTGGTGGCTTGTTGTGTTGGCAGTTTGAGCGTTTTGGCACCCGAGTGCCGCGCTGGATCGCGCTGATCACCATGGGGCTGACGCTGGTGTTATCACTGCAACTCTGGTTGCAGGGTGACTTTTCGTTGTCGCAGGCTGCTGGCCTGCCGCAATGGCAGTCCACGTTCTCCGTGCCGTGGATCCCGCGCTTTGGCATCAACTTCCATCTGGCGCTCGACGGCCTGTCGTTGCTGATGGTGGTGCTGACTGGCCTGCTGGGTGTGATGGCGGTACTCTGTTCCTGGAAGGAAATCGAGAAATATCAGGGCTTTTTCTACCTTAACCTGATGTGGATCCTGGGTGGCGTCATCGGCGTGTTCCTGGCCATCGACATGTTCCTGTTCTTCTTCTTCTGGGAAATGATGCTGGTGCCGATGTACTTCCTGATCGCGCTCTGGGGTCATAAGGCGTCCGACGGTAAAACCCGTATCACCGCCGCTACCAAATTCTTTATCTACACCCAGGCCAGTGGTCTGGTGATGCTGATTGCCATTCTGGGGCTGGTCTTCGTGCACTACAGCGCGACCGGCGTGTGGAGCTTCAACTATGAAGTGCTGCTGAAAACCCCGATGTCGCACGGCGTGGAATACCTGCTGATGCTTGGCTTCTTTATCGCTTTCGCGGTAAAAATGCCGGTCGTACCACTGCATGGCTGGCTGCCGGACGCACACAGTCAGGCACCGACTGCCGGTTCTGTGGATCTCGCGGGCATCCTGTTGAAAACGGCGGCCTACGGTCTGCTGCGCTTCAGCCTGCCGCTGTTCCCGAATGCCTCCGCCGAGTTCGCACCGATTGCGATGTGGCTGGGGATTATCGGTATCTTCTACGGCGCATGGATGGCGTTCAGTCAGTACGACATCAAACGCCTGATTGCATACACCTCGATTTCCCATATGGGCTTCGTGCTGATTGCTATCTATACCGGCAGCCAGCTGGCGTTCCAGGGCGCAGTGGTGCAGATGATTGCTCACGGCCTGTCGGCAGCGGCGCTGTTTATTATCAGTGGCCAGCTGTATGAGCGTATGCATACCCGTGATATGCGCCAGATGGGTGGCCTGTGGGGCCGTATCAAATGGCTGCCGGGTCTGTCGCTGTTCTTTGCGGTGGCGAACCTTGGGATGCCGGGCACCGGTAACTTCGTCGGTGAGTTTATGATTCTGGTCGGCAGCTTCCAGGTCGCGCCAGTGATTATTGTCATCGGTACTTTTGGTCTGGTGTTTGCCTCGGTCTACTCACTGATCATGATGCAGCGTGCCTGGTACGGTGCGCCAAAGTCTGATGAACCGTTACCGGGAATGAACCCGCGCGAATTCCTGATGATTATGGTGCTGGTGGTTCTGCTGGTGTTGCTGGGGGTTTACCCGCAACCGATCCTGGACACCTCACATGCTGCGATGAGCAATATTCAGCAGTGGTTTACCGCTTCAATTTCAACTACAAGGCCGTAATTCGCCATGACAATAACTCCTCAACATTTGATCGCGCTGCTACCGCTGTTGATCGTCGGATTGACGGTGGTGGTTGTGATGCTGTCCGTTGCGTGGCGACGCAACCACTTTGTCAACGCTACGCTGACGGTGGTCGGTCTGAATATTGCGCTACTGTCACTGTTCTTTGCCGCTAACGCGGGTGTGAATGATGTCACGCCACTGCTGCGTGTGGATGGTTACGCCATTCTGTATACCGCGCTGGTACTGATGGCCAGTCTGGCAACCTGTACCTTCGCCTATCCATGGCTGCAGGGGTATACCGATAACCGCGAAGAGTTCTACCTGCTGGTGATGATTGCGGCTCTGGGCGGCATTGTGCTGGCCAGTGCGAACCATCTGGCGTCACTGTTTATTGGTATTGAGCTGATCTCGCTGCCGCTGTTTGGCCTCGTGGGTTATGCTTTCCGCCAGAAACGTTCGCTGGAAGCGGCGATCAAATACACTATTCTGTCGGCCGCGGCGTCCTCGTTCCTGCTGTTTGGTATGGCGCTGGTGTATGCCGATTCCGGTAACCTGAGCTTTGTCGCACTGGGTAAAAGCCTGAGCGACAACATGCTGCACCAGCCACTTCTGCTGGTGGGACTGGGTCTGATGATTGTTGGCCTCGGCTTTAAACTGTCGCTGGTGCCATTCCATCTGTGGACGCCGGACGTTTATCAGGGCGCGCCAGCGCCGGTTTCATCGTTCCTTGCCACCGCCAGTAAAATCGCCATCTTTGGCGTGGTGATGCGCCTGTTTATGTATGCACCGGTCACCGACAGCGAAGCCGTGCGTACCGTGCTGGCGTTGATCGCCTTCGCGTCGATTCTGTTCGGTAACCTGATGGCGATTTCGCAGAGCAATATCAAGCGTCTGCTGGGTTACTCCTCTATCGCCCACCTCGGTTACCTGCTGGTAGCGCTGATTGCGGTACAGACTCATCAGCTGTCGCTGGAAGCGGTAGGGGTTTACCTGGCCGGTTACCTGTTCAGCAGCCTTGGCGCCTTTGGTGTAGTGAGCCTGATGTCCAGCCCGTACCGTGGTCCGGATGCGGATACCCTGTACTCATATCGCGGCCTGTTCTGGCACCGTCCGATTCTCTCGGCGGTAATGACGGTGATGATGCTGTCACTGGCCGGTATCCCAATGACGCTGGGCTTTATTGGTAAGTTCTATGTGATCGCCGTGGGTGTTAACGCGCATCTGTGGTGGCTGACGGCTGCCGTGGTGCTGGGCAGTGCGATTGGTATCTACTATTACCTGCGTGTGGCGGTCAGCCTGTACCTCAGCCCGCCAGAACTGCTGCAGCGCGATACACCGGCCAACTGGGCATTCACTGCCGGTGGTGTGGTGGTGCTGATTTCAGCGATTCTGGTGCTGCTGCTCGGTCTCTATCCACAACCGCTGATTCATCTGGTACAACTTGCGCAGCCGTTGATGTAACGGTTAGACGCTGGAAGAGAAAATCAGGCCTTCGTGGCCTGATTTTTTTTGCTGAAAATTTCACTTATGCACATTTTTTGCGCCTGCTCTCTTTCCCGTTACTGGCTTATTGCTAGTGTGAAAATCATTCGATGGGTTGCCGGAGACGCGACGTGATTAGATTAATTTTTCTGCTCGTCGGTGCGCATGTGCTTAAGTCCCGCTGGGTGCTGATGGCGTTATTCGGTCTGTGCTGGGTTATCGTGGGGGCGGCTGTTCTGTGCGATATTGCTGCCGACGGACGCCTTTCCGTCCCGCTTGATGTGCTGGCGCTGCTGCTGATTGTTGAAGGCGTGGTGGAGATTGCCGCCGCGCTGATCATGGATATCCGGGTGTACTGGCCAGGGGTCTGGAAAGGGGGAAGCTTTTTGCTGATCGCTTTCCTGGTGTTTGACCTGCCATGGGATAACAATATTTTTGCCTCACTGCTGTTTGGCCTCGTATTTCTGGGCGATGGGCTGTTCCGTATCGCCTCTGCTGCCGTGCTGCGCACGGTGAAATGGCGGCGGGAGGTGATTGTTGGCGTGACAGAGATTGCACTCAGTATGCTGATTTTCAGCAACTGGCCGTTCCATCACCATATTACCGTGCCGCTGTGTTTCTCTTTGCTGTTACTCAGCTCGGGCGTCTCACTCATCCTGATGGCGCGCCAGATTTTGCTGCTACCGGAAAATACTTCGGTGATGTCGCTGCCGTTGTTTACCCGCCGCGGTTTACGTCGCTGGCACGGCGCAAACTACCTGCATCCTCCTTTCCCACCGCAGAGACAGCTGCTGGCGCTGACCGTTTTTGTCTGGACGCCGCTGGGCTCGGCGACGGTCATTGAGCGCCGTCGGGTGATTGATCGCTATATTGCCGCCGTGGATCACAATGGTGTTATCTCCACCGGACATATCTCATTGCAGCTGCTACCTGATCTCTATATCAGCCAGTATCCGCAGGAGGATATTGACCGTGACAGCCGTGATTTCCGCGCCATGCTGCGTTCCGGTGAGGAGAATGATATGGCCGGGCGTTTTCTCCATTCGCTGGAGGAGGAGATTGCCGACTGGTGTGCGCCGGACCAGCAGGTGCAGTTCACCCGCTATAACGCGCAGGCTCTGCATCACTTCTGGCAGATGTACTCTGCCGATAACACCTATAACCTGACGTCACGCAACTGCTCATCAACCGTGATCCAGGCGCTGGATGTGGCGATCGAAGGGGCGATGGGGCATCTTTTCTTACCGGCGGTGCGGCTGTTTTTTGATCCTAATTTCTGGCTGCTGGGGCTGGTGCGCGGGCGGGCGGAAGAGATGACCTGGACGCCCGGTCTGGCGCTGGATTATGTCCGTCTGCTGAAAGCGGTGGTCGAACCTGGTTACAGCCGCGCCTGGCACAAGCGGCTGCAAAACGCGCTGGCGATGCGACGCATCGTGCTGAAACGGGCAGCAAAACCACCGACAGAGGATAGCGCCAGTGAGCGCTGAATGGCGCGCGAAAATCGCGGTGATTGCGACCGTCACCATTTTTGGTTTGACCTACGGGCTGAGTGCGCCGCTGATTGCCCTGACACTGGATCGCCGTGGTTACAGCGAGGCCTTTATTGGCGTCAATGCGGCAATGCATGCTCTGGGGGTACTGGTGATTGCACCGGCATTGCCCTGGCTGTGTCGCCGTTTTTCCCCACGTGCGCTGATGCTGTGCGCGCTCGTGGCCAGCGCAGTATTGCTGATGCTGTTTCCCTGGACGCCGGTTGCCAGCTGGTTTTTGCTGCGCCTGCTGCTCGGTATGGCGTCGGAGGTGATGCTGGTGGTCACAGAAACCTGGCTGAATCATGCGACGCAGGAAGCGCATCGGGCAAAAAATCTGGCGCTCTATACCGCGATGTTGTCGCTGGGATTTGCACTGGGACCGCTGATCCTGAGCTGGCGTGGCACTGGCGAGCGGACTTTTGTCCTCGGCGGGGTGATAACGTTGCTGGCTGCGCTGCTGATACTGGCAACCCGTCTCAGTGCGATGGTGGATGACGCGCAGGTGAACCGTTCATGGCTGGCATGGCTGCAACTGATGCCGCTGGCGCTGGCAGCAACCGTGCTGAATGCTGCGCTGGAGTGTGCCGGGATGAATCTGTTGCCACTGTATGCCATCAGCCTTGGCTGGCGTGAAGCGGATGCCACATCGCTGATTGCGATTTTGCTGCTGGGGGCGATTGTGTTGCAGTTACCGGTGGGCTGGCTGGCGGACCGTCTTAACCGGCGCAGGCTGGTTGTCATGCTGGCGGTATTATCGACGCTGGGGGCGCTGGTGTGGCCGCTGGCGCTGCAGCAGCTGTGGCTGGCGCTGCAGCAGCTGTGGCTGGCGCGCGCACTGTTGTTTATCTGGGGGGGTGTGTTTGTTGGCATTTATACGGTGGTGATGACGCTAATTGGTCAGCATTTTCGTGGTGCCGAGCTGGCTGGCGCTTACGCCATTCTGTCGGTGGGCTGGGGAGCGGGGGCGCTGCTGGGGCCGATGCTGGGTGGGATGGCGATGTCACTCACGATGCATGGTTTACCGCTGCTGGCTGCCCTGCTGTGCGGGTTATTCAGCCTATTTGCCATGGTTTCAGCGCCTGATAAGGTGTAACGGGTACAGGCTTTTAGCGCAGAACGCGGTATAGTATCCGCGATGATTCAACTCTGGGGGCGGCGAAATGGACCTGATATGGCAGGATGTACGCGAATTCAGATAATAAGTGCAACGCTTGGTCATGTGGATGGAGGGACGGTTAGCTACCGATAAGCTATCCTGC
>NZ_CBFFRK010000046.1:0-31073 GCF_965644245.1 Erwinia sp. V71 | reverse complement strand
GAGCAGGATAGCTTATCGGTAGCTAACCGTCCCTCCATCCACATGACCAAGCGTTGCACTTATTATCTGAATTCGCGGGTCAGGAAGTATTGTGCATTACCTTCGGCAGACAGTCCCTGGCTGTAAGCGATCTGCTGGCTGCTCGCCTCGCCCGGCAGGGTTAATTCGCCGTAGCCGTTATTCAGATTCAGCACCACGAACTTTTTGCCGTCCACCTGCACGCTGTAATCGCGGCGTTCACCTTTGGTTTCAACATCCATCAGCTGGATCTTATTATCCCTGTCGTGATCGGCATGGGTGATCTGCACCAGCGCCTTATTGTCCGCGCGCTTACCGTAACGCCGCGTCCACACCTGCACGCCTTCATTACCCGCCCAGGCTTTGACGGATTCAGCCACTTCCGGACGCGCCTCTTCCGCCATCACTGCCGTCGCCGACACCAGGGCGAATAACAGGCCTGCCACTAATTTCTTCATCATCTGATCATCCTTTTTCGTTAACACGGGTGCGACCCACCGCCGCCCCCTAAACCATAGCTGCTGTCAGCCCGCGCGTTTCTTCTGCGCCAGCTGCCAGCCCCACAATACCGCAATCGCCAGCGCAAACAACGCGCCGAAGCCCACCCCGGCAGCCACCGCCGGTGTACCCAGCTTGATCGCCAGCGAGTAAAGTCCGAGCATCAGCAGCATCGCGCCATTCTCGCCAAGATTCTGTACCGCAATCGCATTGCCCGCGCCGACAGTCTCTTTGCCGCGCTCCTGTAACAGTGCATTGAGCGGCACGACGAAGAAGCCGCCCAGCACGCCGATAATCACCAGCAGCAGATAAGCATTCACCAGCGTGTGCTGCAGGGTAAAGATCACCACCGCCACGCCGATCAGCACCCCGGCAGGCATACAGCGCGCCACGGTTTTTAGCGTCACCAGACGCGCGGCAGCAGCGGCACCAATCACAATACCAATCGCCACCATCGCATTAAGCAGCGTCGGCGTTTTGTTGTCGCTGATACCCAGCGCCACCGGCACCCACAGCACCAGCAGAAAACGCAATGTCACACCCGCGCCCCAGAACATACTGGTGCCGACCAGCGAAAAACGGGTTTCGCCGTTACGCCACAATACGCGGCAGGCATGGAAGAAACTGCGCGACATCTGCAGCGGATGCCAGCTCTGCCCGGCCCGCGCCGCCGCCAGTTTCGGGATCAGCAGATTGGCGGCGACCGCCAGGCCATAAGCCAGCACACAGGCAATCAGCGCCGCCAGCAGATTCCAGTCCGCCAGCACACCACCGGCTACCGAGCCGAGCAGGATTGCAGCAATGGTGGAGGCTTCCATCAGACCATTGGCTTTCACCAGTTTTTCGCCGCTGGTGATTTCACCCAGGATGCCATATTTAGCCGGAGAATAAGCCGCCGCACCGATGCCGACCAGGCTGTAACCGAGGAACGGATTGAAACCGAAACAAATTACCAGCGCGCCGAGCAGTTTCATTCCGTTGGCGAACATCATCACCCGGCCTTTGGCGAAGCTGTCAGCAATCTGGCCGACAAACGGCGCCAGCACGATATAGGTAGCGACAAACACCATCTGCAATACCGGCTGGCTCCAGTCGGGATACAGCTGGTTTTTAATCACCGCCAGCGTGGCGAACAGTAAGGCGTTATCGCCAAATGCCGACAAAAACTGGGCGGCGATCACCGCCATCATGCCACGCGACAGCAGCGGTTGATCGTCAGTCAGGGTTGAACTCATGCGGTGTGCGCCTCTTCTTCCGCCATTTTACGCAGGGTGACAAAATCAGGTTTACCACTGCCCAGCAGCGGTAACTGTTGCAGGAAACGAATATCACGCGGCACCGCCAGCTCCGGGCTGCCCAGCTCGCGGGCGGCACGCTGTAACTGCTCACGCGTCAGCTCACTGTCAGTAGTAAACAGCACCAGTGCTTCACCACGATTACCGTCAGATTTCATACTGGCGGCATGCATTTTCTCGCCAGATGCCTTCAGCGCAATCTGTTCAACGCTTTCCAGCGACACCATTTCCCCGGCGATTTTGGCGAAGCGTTTCACGCGCCCCTGAATCTGACAGAAACCGCCGTCATCAAAGCTGACGATATCGCCGGTATCGTACCAGCCCGCTTCCATCTCGCCTTCGCCATTGTCCGCCTGAGGCGCTTCCAGAACCCCCGGGCGTTCAACACGCAGATACCCTTTCATCACGTTCGGGCCGCGCAGCTGCAGCTGGCCGCCCTGCTCAATACCTGGCACCGCAATCAGCCGCGAATCCATCCCCGGCAGAATGCGTCCGACGGTGTTCGGACGCGCCGCCATCGGCACATTAATCGCCACCACAGGCGCGCACTCCGTCACGCCATAACCTTCCAGAATGCGAATGCCAAAGCGCTCCTGCCACACCTGGCGGGTGGTTTCCTGCAGTTTCTCCGCGCCGGCCACCACATAGCGCAGGCGTGCAAAGTCATACGGGTTGGCGAAACGGGCATAGTTACCAAGGAAAGTGGAGGTGCCAAACAGCACGGTGCAGTTACGGTCATACACCAGCTCCGGCACAATGCGGTAATGCAGCGGACTCGGATAGAGGAACACTTCCGCGCCCGTCATCAGCGGCGTAAACAAGCCGACAGTTAAACCAAAGGCGTGGAACAAGGGCAGTGCTGACATAAAGCGGTCACGCGGGGTGAAATCAGCCACGGTGCGGATCTGCTCCACATTCGCCAGCAGGCTTTTATGCGAATGCACCACCCCTTTTGGGTTGCCCTCAGAACCGGAAGTGAACAGCACCATCGCCGCATCTTCCGGCTGTTGTGCCACCATAGCCCGACGCGGCAGCAGCAGATGGCCGAGGATCCACAGTTTATCCTGCAGCGTCACGGTATCTTTCAGATCTTCGAGATAGATCCACTTCACTTCCGTTACGCCCTGCGGCAGATGCTCCAGCTTGCCTTTTTCAAGGAACTGGCGCGACGTGAAGACGGTGCTGACCTGCGCCGCTTTCAGCGCGCTGCTCAGCCCCTGCACACCCGCGGTGTAGTTCAGCATCGCCGGAATACGGCCACGCATCGATGCGCCCAGTACGGCGGCGGCGGTGACAGTGGCATTCGGCAGCAGCAGGCCGATATATTCGCCCTTGCGGGTGTAGCGCTCCAGAATACGCCCCACGCCGAGCGACTTTTTCAGCAGCCCGGTATAGCTGTCTGGCGCGAAGTTAATGTCTTCAATGCAGGTTTTAAAATAGCCGTAGCGGGTACGCGCGCTGAGAAAGGCTTCGTACAGCGTTTCACGCGGGCGCACCGCCATGCGCGCTTCCATCATCACATGATGCAGATGCTCACCTGCCAGCACCCGGCGGTCACGCGCACGCGGCGCATCCGGCATCGGGATGGTGGTGGCGGGCAGCACTGTCAGGGTAATGCGCGGGAACAGACGGCGCTTAAATACGCCCCCGAGGCGGCCAAATGGCGTGTACTCCGCGCCTTCAATACGCAGCGGCACCACATTCGCCTGGGATTTGGCGGCAACAAAGCCTGCGCCACTGTAGATTTTCATCAGCGAGCCGGTCACGGTGATACGTCCTTCCGGGAAAATCACCACCGGACGTCCGCTGCCAATCAGACGCACCAGCGCTTTCACCGCCATCGGTTTGGTCGGGTCCAGCGGCACAAAATCAATCATCGGTTTCAGCCAGCGCATAAACCATTTATCACTGACCGAGGAGTAGACAGCAAACACCGGTTTGATCGGCAGGAACAGTGTCAGCAGCACGCCATCAAGGAAAGACATATGGTTGGGCGTGATCAGCACACGCTGTTTATTGAGCGCAGTCAGATCGCCGCGCAATTCAACGCGGTACATCAGGCGAAATAAGCAGCGGAAAAACGAGAACAGCATGCCAGCTCCTTAGCAGCAACAAGACTGCCTACACCATGCAGGATATGGCGGCGTAACTCAATGCGCGCTAAGACAAAATGAAGAAATTCTTACGACGGCGCACCGCCAGCGGCTGCTGGCGGTGGCAGGGAGGATTACAACTTGAACGAAGACATCGCCAGCACCAGCTGGCTGGTCTGATCCTGCAATGAACGGGTTGCCATCGCCGACTCTTCTACCAGCGCGGCATTCTGCTGTGCCACATCTTCCATCTGATTGACCGCGATATTGATCTGGTCGATGCCCAGACTCTGCTCTTTCGATGCGCTGGCGATCTCACGCATCAGCACATTGATATTGACGATCTGGCTGGCAATGGTGGTCATGGTTTCGCTGGCGCGGGTGGTCAGTTGCGAACCGGTATCCACCCGACTGCGCGAGTTGGCAATCAGCTCATGGATCTCTTTCGAGGCCTGCGCACTGCGCTGCGCCAGCACCCGCACTTCGTTTGCCACTACCGCGAAGCCACGCCCCTGCTCACCGGCACGCGCCGCTTCCACCGAGGCGTTCAGCGCCAGAATGTTAGTCTGGAACGCGATGCCGTCAATCACACTGAGAATATTGGCGATCTGATCGGAACTGTGAGCAATCTCTTTCATGTTATCCATCACTTCCAGCATCACCTTGCTGCCGGATTGTGCCGTCGCCGAAACATTCTCCGACAACTCATGGCCCTGCTTCGCGTTCTCGGCATTATGTTTCACCGTCGCGGTCAGCTGCTCCATGCTGGCAGCGGTCTCTTCCAGAGACGAAGCGGACTGCTCAGTACGGCGTGACAAATCGTCGTTACCGTTCGCCAGCTCCGTCGAACCGGTTTCAATCTGCACGCTGGCATCACGCACCCGCGAAACCGAGGCCACCAGCGAATCCTGCATCAGCGCCAGTCCGGCATTCAGACGGCCCAGCTCATTGGCGCTGGCGGGCGGGATCGGCTGAGTCAAATCACCTTCGGCAATATGCTCCAGCAGACGCACCGCGCGCTGCAAGGGCAGAATCAGCATAGTGCGCATTACCAGCCACGCCAGTACCATCAGGACCAGCGTCAGCGCACCACAGAAGCCAATCAGCACCAGCATCAGCGTTTTATCACTGGTGGCGTTTTCCAGCTGCTGTTGCCCCACCTGCTGGGCGTAGTCGAAGAAGTTTTTGTTCGCTTTATCAAAGGCAATGCCGAGCGGGCGCAGCTGGCTGTCGATCATCACATAATAGGTTTTCAGGTCGCGCTGTTTCAGCGCCGTGATCATCGGATTCAGCCCGTTATCGCGATAGGCCAGGTAGGCTTTATTGATCTCCTGCGCCAGTGCTTCCGCCTGCGGATTGCCTTTCACGGCGGCAAAGAAGCGTTGCAGCTCATCGTGGGCGGTGTTGGCATAGCTTTCTGCGCGTCCGGCCGCAGCGGCACCATCATCGAATTTACCCAGCTCGATATTACGCACCGCCAGCGACGCAACCACGCGGATACGCTGCATATTGGTGTTACTGCTGGCCAGATTGCCGAGCAGCACACCCTGAGTGGTATTGACCGCCATCAGCGACTGATAGCTCTTATTGATCGCGACTATCCCCATCACGCTGACAATCAGCAGCAGAGCAGCCATCAGGGCCAGCAGTGAAAGCAGGCCGGTTTTTATTGATATATTTTTCATTGCAGTAGCACCTGGTTAACATAAATGAATCAATCGATACATTTATCGGCGAGGTTTTAACCGGCTTTAGCAATGTTACAATTTATTGGTCCGCCTGCTGCGGCGCGTGCCAGCCACCGCCCAGCGCGGCGATCAGCTCAACGCTGGTCATCCACTGCGTGCTTTGCAGTGACAGTAAGCTCTGCTGCTGACTCAGGCTGGTGTTCTCCGTGGTGGCAACATCGAGGTAATCGATCATCCCCGCTTCATACTGGTTGGCGGTGACGCGTGCCGACTCCTTCGCCGACTCGGTAGCGCGTTGCTGCGCGGCGATTTCGCTCTCCAGCGTTTTCAGCTCCACCAGATAATTTTCCACTTCCTGAAAACCTTCCAGCACCGCCTGGCGATAGCTGGCGACCGATGCGTCATAGCTGGCGCGTGCCTGATCCACTTTGGCAGAAGTGGCGCCGAAATCGAGCACGGTGCCACTCAGCTCCGGCCCCAGTGACCAGGCACGGTTGGGCATCGACAGCAGATTATGCATCGCCGAACTGGAGAAACCGCCGCTGGCGCTGAGCGTCAAATCAGGGAAGTAACCGGCAATCGCCACGCCCACCGCGGCATTGGCGGCAGCGACATTACGCTCGGCATAGGCGATATCCGGGCGACGCTGCAACAACTGCGAGGGCAGCGCGTGCGGCACTGCAGGCATCTTCGCCGTCAGTGATGCCGCAGGCAGGCTGAATTCCGCCGGGGTTTTGCCGATCAACAGGGCAATGGCATGCTCCAGTTGAGCACGCTGCCAGACCAGATCCAGCTGCGAGGCACGCGCGCTTTCCAGCTGAGTTTGCGCCTGCGCCAGCGTACCGCGCGACTCTGCACCCGCCTGATATTTATTGTTAATCACCTGCAGATAGCGCTCATAGGCGCTGACGCTCTGCTGGTACAGCGCAATCTGCTGATCCATCACCCGCAGCTGGAAGTAGTTTTGTGCCAGCGAGGACTGGGCGCTGAGCGTGATATTCGCCAGCTCCGCCGCACTGGCATCAGCGCTGGCGCGGTTCTCTTCCAGCGTGCGGCGCAGTTTGCCCCACAGATCCAGCTCCCAGCTGGCACTCAGCTGTGCGGAATGGCTGTCGCTCACCGTGCGCTGATCGACACCACTCAGCGTGCTGGTGGTGCGGCTGCCGCTGCGGGTGGAACTGGCGCTGGCAGTGACCGATGGCAACAGACTGGCGCGCGATTCCCCGGCTAATGCCAGCGCCTGACGGTATTTCGCTTCATACTGCGCCACATTCTGGTTAGAGATTTGTACCTGCGCCAGCAACTGCGCCAGCGTCGCATCCTGGTACACCGACCACCACTCACCTTTGTTCTGTGCATCCTGCGGCTGTGCTTCGCGCCAGCCCGCCGCATATTTGTACTGCAACGGGGTACTGACCGCCGGGCGCTGATAATCCGGACCCACGCTACAGCCGGAGAGCAGTAACGTCATGATTAATGCAGGTAATATCGCTTTGTTCATTTTCATCACAGATTAGTCAGCATGGCGCAGTCGCTGCCACTGGCGTTTCGTGGCACGGCTGACGCGATCAAGATAGAGGTAAACCACCGGGGTGGTGAACAGGGTTAACAGCTGGCTCAGCGCCAGACCACCGGCAATCGCCAGGCCGAGCGGGCGACGGATATCGGCATCACCGCCCGTACCCAGCGCCAGCGGCAGGGCACCAAAGAATGCCGCCAGGGTGGTCATCATAATCGGCCGGAAGCGCATCAGGCAGGCCTGGGTGATCGCCTGTTGTGGCGTCATGCCCTGCTCACGCTCCGCCGCCAGCGCAAAGTCGATCATCATAATGGCGTTCTTTTTGACGATACCAATCAGCAGCAAAATGCCGATCAGCGCAATCACCGTCAGCTGGGTGTTGGTCAGCAGTAACAGCAGCAAGGCGCCAACGCCCGCCGACGGCAGGGTCGACAGAATGGTGATCGGATGAATATAGCTCTCGTACAGCATCCCCAGCACGATATACACCGCCGCCAGCGCCGCCAGAATCAGCCACGGCATCGAGCTGGCCAGTTCGGAGAACATTTTCGCCGTGCCCTGGAAACTGGCATTGATGGTGTCCGGCAGGGCGATTTCCGCCATCGCGCGTTTAATCAGCGCCTGCGCCTGCTCCAGCGACACGCCATCCGCCAGGTTAAAGGCAACGGTGCTGGTGGCAGACTGCCCCTGGTGCGCCACCGAGAGCGGCGCATTGGCACCACTGAAGCTGGCGAACGCCGAAAGCGGGATCTGATTGCCGCTGTCATTGACCACAAACAGCTGGTTCAGGATCGACGGATCGCGCGTGTAGTCATCATCCAGCGTGATCACCACATGGTACTGGTTCAGCGCGTGATACAGCGTCGCCACCTGGCGCTGGCTGAAAGCATTATTCAGCAGCGTATCGAGCATCTTCACATTGACACCCAGCTGGCTGGCACGATCACGATCGATGGTGATCAGCACTTCCTGGCCGCCAGTCTGCGAGTCGGAATCGACGCTGGTGAACTGCGGCATCTTCTCCAGCGCCGCTTTCACTTTTGGCGTCCAGATGCGCAGCGTATCGAGATCGTCCGCCTGTAAGCTGTACTGATAGGTGGCGTTAGCGCTGCGTCCGCCGACATGAATATCCTGCGCCGCCATCAGGAACAGCTGAATCCCGGCGTCATTCTGCGATTTCATACTCAGCCGGTTTGCCACTTCCGTGGCGCTGGCATCGCGCTGATCGAGATCTTTCAGATGGACGAAGAAGTTGGCGCTGTTACGTGAACCAAATGCGCCACTGCCCATGGAGGACATCACGCCGTCCACCGCCGGATCTTCCGCAATCATCTTGCTGTACGCCTGCAGCTTCGGCTGCATCGCCTGGAAGGAGACATTCTGGTCGGCGCGCAGCATGCCCATCAGCAGCCCGGTATCCTGATTGGGGAAGAAACCTTTCTGCACCACCGAATAGAGGAACACATTCAGCACGATGGTCAGCAGCAGGCTGAACAGCGTCAGGCGCTGATGGCGCATCACCCAGTCCAGTGCCGACGAGTAGGACGCCAGCAACGCATTGAGCTGATTTTCAATCCACTGATACAGCGGATGCGGCCGCTCAGTGACTTTCGGCTTACGCCGCAGCAGACGCGAACACAGCATCGGTGTCAGCGTCAGTGACACCAGCATCGAGATAATCAGCGAAACGGTCAGCGTCACGGCAAATTCGCGGAACAGACGCCCCACCAGACTGCCCATCAGCAGCAGCGGAATAAACACCGCCACCAGCGACAGGGTCATCGACAGCACGGTAAAGCTGACTTCCTGCGCCCCCTTCAGCGCCGCGCGTACCGGGCTGAATCCCTTTTCGATATAGCGGGTGATATTTTCCAGCACCACAATCGCATCATCGACGACAAAGCCGGTGGCGATAATCAGCGCCATCAGCGACATGTTATCGAGACTGTAGCCAAGCACATACATCACCGCGCAGGTACCAATTAACGACACCGGCAGCGCCAGCGCCGGAATGGTCAGCGCGCGCACATTGCGCAGGAAGACAAACACCACGCCAATCACCAGCAGGATGGCGATCAGCAGCGTCTCTTCGGTTTCATACAGCGACGAGCGGATATTGGTCGAACGATCCACCACCAGCTTCAGGCTGACATTGCCTGGCAGATCTTTCTGCAACGCCGGCACCAGCGCCTTAATCGCGTCAATGGTTTCCAGCATATTGGAACCCGCTGAACGCGTCACCACCAGCATCACCGATGGCGTCTGGTTGTAGTAACCGACGTTGTATTTATCCTCTACCGAGTCATACACCGAGGCGACATCACTGAGGTGAATCGCCCGGCCATTCTGATAGCTCACCACCAGATCGCGATATTCACTGGCTTTATTCAGCTGACCATTGCTGTCCACCACCCACGAGTGGTGCTCCCCTTCCAGCATGCCTTTCGGCAGATTGGTGGTGCTGTTGGCAATCGCGCTGCGTACGGTATCCAGCGACACGCCATAGTGCGTCAGCTGCTGCGGTTGCAGCGTAATACGCACCGCCGGTAAGGCACTGCCGATCAGCGACACCTGACCGACACCCTTCACCTGGGCGATTTTCTGCTTCAGTTTGCTGTCCGCCAGATTGTACAGCTCGCCACTGCTGACCACCGAAGACGTCAGCGCCATCAGCACAATCGGCGCTTCCGACGGGTTTGCTTTACGGTAGGTTGGTAGTGACGCCATGCTGCTCGGCAGCAGACTGCGCGCCGCATTGATCGCGCCCTGTACATCACGCGCCGCGCCATTGATATCACGGTCGAGATCAAACTGCAGGATGATGGTGGTCGATCCCTGCGAACTGCTGGAGGTCATCTCAGTGATGCCAGCAATCTGCCCCAGCGCGCGTTCGAGCGGCGTCGCCACCGTCGCCGCCATGGTTTCCGGGCTGGCGCCCGCCAGGTTAGCGGACACCATGATGGTCGGCAGATCCACCTGCGGCAGGGGTGCCACCGGCAGCAGGCAATAACCCAGCAGGCCGAGCAGCAGCAGCGCCAGCGTGAGCAGCAGCGTCGCCACCGGACGGAAGATAAACAACTTAATCATGGTTACTCCTGCGCGCGCCGTTGGGCATCACGCATCCAGCGTTTGCCGCGTTGCGCCAGGCCGTCGAACCACAGATAAATCACTGGCGTGGAGAACAGCGTCAGCACCTGACTGACGATCAGACCACCGACAATCACCAGCCCCAGCGGCTGACGCAGCTCCGCACCCGAGCCGTGCGCCAGCATCAGCGGCAGTGCGCCCAGCAGTGCCGCCATGGTGGTCATCAGAATCGGGCGGAAACGCAGCAGACAGGCCTGATGGATCGCCTCACGCGGGCTGAGATGCTGTTTGTTCTCTGCCTCCAGCGCAAAGTCGATCATCATAATCGCGTTCTTTTTCACGATGCCGATCAGCAGGATCACGCCAATCAACGCAATCAGGCTGAATTCGGTATCCGCGAGGATCAGCGTCAGCAACGCGCCCACCGCCGCCGATGGCAGGGTGGACAGAATGGTGACCGGATGAATAAAGCTTTCGTACAGCACCCCCAGCACCACATACATGGTCAGCAGCGCCGCCAGAATCAGCCACAGGGTATTGCCGGTGGCGCTCTGGAACGAGGACGCCTCGCCCTGATAACGCAGGGTGATGCTGTCCGGCTGCGCCAGCTGCTTGCTGATCTCGCTGATCGCCTGCTGCCCCTCTTCCAGCGAATAGCCTTCGTTCAGATTGAACGACACGGTCACCGCCGGGAACTGATTCAGACGCATATTCACCAGTGAGCCGGTACGCAGATGAATTTTGGCAATCGACGTCAGACGCACCATACCGTTACTGCTGCTGGATGCCGTACTGGAGCTGGAACTGCTGGACGAACTGCTGCTGGTTGAGCTGCTGGAAGAGGACTGCGTGCTCGCCAGCCAGATATCGTCAAACGACGCCGGTGACTGCTGATACTTTGGCTGCACCTCCAGCACCACGCGATACTGGTTCGACTGGGTAAAGATGGTGGAGACCAGACGCTGACCAAAGGCGTTGTACAGCGCGGTGTCGACATCAGAGGCAGTAATGCCGTAACGTGCCGCCGCATCACGGTTCAGCTCCACATACGCCACCTGGCCCTGGTCCTGCAGATTGCTCACCACGCCGTTAAACTCCGGACGCTGCTGCATCGCCGTCAGCAGTTTTGGCGTCCACTGCACCAGATTTTCACTGTCGGCATCATCCAGCGTGAACTGATACTGACTTGGCGTCACCTGATCGTTAACCGTCAAATCCTGCGCCGACTGCAGATAGAGCTGAATGCCCGGCACCTTCTGCGTCGCCTGCTGCAGTTCCTTCATCACTTCATCCGCGCGCTCATCACGTTCGTCGAAGGATTTCAGGTTGATCTGCAAACGACCGCTGTTCAGGCTGGTGTTGTTGCCATCAATACCAACGGTGGATGACAGACTCTCCACCGCCGGATTCTGCAGAATAATGTCCACCAGCTGCTGCTGACGTTTCGCCATCTCGCCAAACGAGACATCCTGCGACGCCACGGTGACACCCTGAATCAGACCGGTATCCTGGCTCGGGAAGAAGCCTTTCGGGATCACCAGATACAGCAGCGCGGTCAGTACCAGCGTACCCAGCGCCACCAGCAGTGTCAGCGGCTGGTGATTCAGTACGATGGTCAGCATCCGGTCGTAGCTGCGCACCAGTGCATCAAAGAATTCACCGCCTTTGCGGTAGAAACGCGACTGCCGGTGTTCCGGGATATGGCGCAGCATATAGGCACACAGCATCGGGGTCAGCGTCAGCGACACCACCATCGACACCAGAATCGCCACCGCCAGCGTAATCGCGAATTCGCGGAACAGTCGCCCGACCACATCGCCCATAAACAGCAGCGGGATCAGTACCGCAATCAGTGAGAAGGTAAGGGAAATAATGGTGAAGCCGATCTGCGCCGATCCTTTCAGCGCCGCCTGCATGGGCGTTTCGCCCTCTTCCAGCCGGCGGGCAATGTTTTCCACCACCACAATCGCATCATCGATAACAAAACCAGTGGCGATGGTCAGCGACATCAGCGACAGGTTGTTCAGGCTGAAACCGCACAGATACATCACGCCAAAAGTGCCGACCAGCGACAGCGGCACCGCCATGCTGGGGATCAGCGTCGCGGCGATATTACGCAGGAACAGGAAGGTGACCATCACCACCAGCGCAATCGACAGCATCAGTTCAAACTGCACATCGCTGATCGAGGCACGAATGGTCTGGGTGCGATCCGACAGGATCGACACTTTCACGCCATCCGGCAGTGACGCCTGCAGCGTCGGCAGTTGCGCTTTAATCGCATCCACTACCGCAATCACATTGGCGCCCGGCTGGCGCTGCACGCTGATGACAATCGCCGGACTGCGGTTCGCCCAGGCCGACTGGTAACTGTTCTCCGCCGCCTCCGAAATGGTGGCGATATCGTGCAGGCGCAGTGCGGAACCGTTCTGGTAAGTCAGGATCAGATTGCCGTACTCTTTCGCCGTACGCAGCTGATCGTTGGCATCAATGGTGATCGAGTGATACTTGCCGTCAAAACCGCCTTTCGAACCATTGACGTTACTGTTGCTAATCAGCGTATTCACGTCTTCCAGCGTCAGGCCATGCGCGGCCAGCGCCTGTGGGTTCATCTGCACGCGGATCGCTGGCTGATGACCGCCCGCCAGCGTCACCATCCCCACGCCGGAGATTTGCGACAGCTTCAGCGCAATACGGGTATTCACCAAGTCCTGCACTTTGGTCAGCGGCAGATTGTCGGAGGTCGCCGCCAGCGAGATCACCGCGTTATCCGCCGGATTCACCTTTTTGTAGGTCGGCGGATTGGGCAAATCGCTCGGCAGCAGGCTGTCGGCGGCATTAATCGCCGCCTGCACTTCCTGCTCGGCGATATCCAGCGACAGTTCCAGTGAGAACTTCAGCGTAATCACCGAAGAACCACTGGAACTGCTGGAACCCATCTGGCTCAGCCCGGACATCTGTCCCAGCTGGCGCTCCAGCGGCGCGGTGACGGAGGAGGCCATCACATCCGGGCTGGCGCCAGGATACAGGGTGGTCACCTGAATGGTCGGATAATCCACCTGCGGCAGCGCGGAGGTGGACAGTAAACGGTAAGCGAAGATCCCGGACAGCAATACCGCCACCATCAGCAGGATGGTGGCGACCGGGCGCTCAATAAAGATGCGGGAAGGATTCATTGCGCCTGCGCGCTCCCGCTGGCAGCGACGCTCTGCTGCGCCGTCACCACTTCAACTTTGCTGCCGTTGGTCAGACGGTCAATCCCTTCCGTCACCACCTTGTCGCCAGCGCTGACACCGGAGAGTACCGCCAGGCGATCGTCACCATAGGTCGGGCCGGTTTTCACTGCTTTACGGCTGACGGTATTGTCTTTGTTGATAACGTAGACAAAATCACCCTCGCTGCTCAGCTGCAATGCCTGCGCCGGGATCACCGTGGTCTGTTGCAGCGTGCCGGTTTGCAGGCGCACATTCACAAACTGGTTCGGGTACAGCGCATCGTCCTGATTGGCGAAGATCGCCTTTAGTTCCACCGTACCGGTATCAGTATTGATCTCATTACTCATAAACTGCACCGTGCCCTGCTCCAGCTCGCTGCTGCCATCCTGGTCAAAGGCAGTGGCAGGCAGCGACTGCCCGTTATGCAGCGCTTTTGCCAGCACCGGAATATGGCTCTGCGGTACGCTGAATTTCACCGCCGCAGGCTGGATTTGCGTAATGGTGACAATGCCCGTGGTATCACTGCTGTGCACCATATTGCCGACATCCACCAGCCGTAAACCGACCCGGCCGCTGACCGGTGCGGTAATGCTGGCGAACTCGATATTCAGTTTGGCCGCCTCAATCTGCGCCTGGTCTGACTTAACCGACCCGCGATACTGCCCCACGGTGGCAATCTGGCTGTCGAGATCCTGACGTGACAGCGAGTCCTGCGCATACAGTTTCTGATAACGCGCCAGCGTCAGCTCGGCACTTTTCAGCTGCGCCTGATTTTCTGCCAGTGCGCCCTGATACTGCGCCAGTGTCGCCTGATAACTGCGGGCATCAATCTGCGCCAGCAGCTGCCCTTCTTTCACCAGCTGGCCTTCGGTGAACAGCACTTTAGTCAGTTGCCCATCAACCCGGCTGGTCACCGTCACGCTGGCATTGGCCGTTACCGTCCCCAGCGCGTTGATATAGACCGGCACATCCGCCACCGTCACGTCACCACTGTGTACTGCGGTGGTGCCGCCGAACATCATACTGCCGCCATCAGGCCCACCTGGCGGACCACCGGCTGGCGCGCCTGCAGGTCCACCTGCGCCTGGGCCGCCATGCGGCAACAGACGCCAGATAACTGCAGCGAGGATCAGCAAGGGAATAGCTAACAGCAGAATACGGCGCAAGCGGGATTTTTTGGCAGGCGAGGTCATGAGGTCCTTTTGATTCTTTCATCCAGGCGAAAAATCAGGGACCGGGCACGCCGGTCCCAATGATAATTGGAGCGAACTGCGTCACATTATCATCTTTATAACAGATTAATTTCCATGCGTAGAGTGTAATAATCCCGTAATAAATCAGGATTTCCAGCCACCACCTAATACTTTATACAGCGTCACCTGCTGGTTCAGCTGCCCCAGCTTAGCGGTAATCGCTGATTGCTGCGCGCTATACAGTGAACGTTGCGCAATCAATACATTCAGGTAGTTATCCACGCCCTGCTGATAGCGTAATTCAGCATAGTGGTAATAGCGCTGGTTTGCCGCTAAATCCTGCTCCGTCGCTTTCAGCTGATCTTTCCAGGTATCCTGGCCCGCCAGCGCATCACCCACTTCCTGGAACGCGGTCTGAATCGCTTTTTCATAATTGGCGATTTCAATCCGTTTTTGCGCCTGCGCCACATCGAGATTAGCCTGATTTTTCCCGCCATCAAAGATAGGCAGGCTCAGCGATGGCGCGAATGACCAGGCCGCTGTGCCGCCCTCGAGCAGATGACCGAGGCTGCTGCTGTAAGACCCCCCCGCCGCCGTCAGGCTGATGCTGGGGAAGAAGGCGGCACGTGCCGCGCCGATATTGGCGTTGGCAGCTTTCAGCGTGTGCTCGGCGGAAATAATATCCGGGCGGTTGGTCAGCAGATCCGATGGCAGTCCGGCCGGGGTGTCCGGGAAGTGCCAGTCTTTATTCAGCTGCGCTTTCGCCAGTAAATCAGCAGGCAGATTGGTGCCCACCAGCAGGCCTAACGCGTTGATATCCTGACGCACCTGACGGGTATAAGAAGCGACATCCGCCTGTGCGCTGCGTACCGACGTTTCCGCCTGCGCCAGCTCCTGATCGCTGCTGACGCCGGCATCGTAACTGCGTTTCGTCAGGTCATACGTCGCCTGCTGGCTTTTCACCGTATCCTGCGCCAGCTGCAACAGCGCTTTATCCGAGCACTGCGACAGGTAGCCAGACGCCACTTCGCCAATCAGGCTGATGCGCGTGGCACGCTGCGTCGCGTCAGTCGCCAGATAGCTTTCCAGCGCATTGTCACGCAGGCTGCGCAGACGGCCAAAGAAATCCAGCTCCCAGGAGGTGGTGCCCAGCGTCGCTTCATATTGCTGATAGGTCACCGGACCGGTGCTTTTGGTGCTGTACAGATTGCCCGGCAGATGGGTGGTGGTTTCGTTAACGCCCGCGGAAACCGTCGGCGTCAGCGCCGACCGTTCCACCTGTACCTGCGCCCGCGCCACTTCGACATTTAACGCCGCGACACGCAGGTCGCGGTTATTATCCAGCGCCAGCTGGATCAGCTGCTTCATCACCGGATCGTTAAAGAAGTTCTGCCAGACAATATCGGCGCCATTGCCCTGCTGGCCGCCACTCTGCTGATCAAAGTGGTCAGCCACCGGCAACGCCGGACGCTGGTAATCCGGCTGCAGCGTGCAGCCCGTTAATGCCAGCGCCAGCGCAGCCAGGGTGAAGGTCTTATGATTCATGCTTATTAACCTCAGAATTCAGTTTTTTCTTGCCGGCAAAACGCTGAGCGACGACGACGTAGAACATCGGCACAAAGAAGATGGCAAGGAAGGTCGCGGTAATCATACCGCCCACCACCGCCGTACCGATGGAGTGCTGGCTGCCCGCTCCCGCGCCATGCGAGATCATCAGTGGCAGTACGCCGAGCACAAACGCCATCGAGGTCATAATGATCGGGCGGATGCGCAGTTTCGCCGCTTCAATCGCCGCTTCCACCAGCCCTTTGCCCTCTTTCTCATGCAGATCTTTGGCAAATTCGACGATCAGAATGGCGTTTTTCGCCGCCAGACCGATGGTGGTCAGCAGCCCCACCTGGAAGAAGACGTCATTCTGCAGGCCGCGCAGCAGTACCGCGCCAATGGTGCCGAGTACGCCGAGCGGGATCACCAGCAGTACCGAGAACGGAATCGCCCAACTCTCATACAGCGCCGCCAGACACAGGAACACCACCAGAATCGACAGGGTGTACAGCGCCGTGGTCTGCGAGCCGGAAGTCTGCTCTTCATAGCTGGTGCCATGCCACACGACCTTGTAGCCGTCCGGCAGTTTGGCGGCAATCTCTTTCACTGCTGCTACCGCTTCACCCGAGCTGTAACCGCTGGCAGGGGAACCCATAATCTCGACCGCAGAAACCCCGTTGAAACGCTCAAAGCGCGGTGAACCGTAGACCCATTTGCCGCTGGCGAAGGCGCTGAACGGCACCATCTCGCTGCTGCTGTTACGGAAGTACCATTTGTTGAGATCTTCCGGCGTCACGCGCGAACCGGCGTTACCCTGGATATAGACCTTTTTCACACGCCCCTGATACATAAACTGGTTCACATAGCTGGAGCCCCACGCCGCGGAGAGCGTGTCGTTGATATCTTCCAGGCTCAGTCCCAGTGCACGGGCACGTTCATCATCAATCACCAGCTGATACTGCGGTTCATCTTCCATGCCGTTCGGACGGGTGGCGGTCAGACGATGATCCTGCGACGCCAGCATCAGGAACTGGTTGCGTGCCGCCATCAGTTTATCGTGCCCCTGGTTTTTGGTGTCTTCGAGGAAGAAGTCAAAGCCGGTGGCATTACCCAGCTCCATTACCGCCGGTGGCACCATGGCAAACACTTTCGCGTCTTTCAGGGCAGAGAAATGCGCCATAGAACGTCCGGCCAGCGCCTGTACTGACTGGGCGCTGCCGCGCTCACTCCAGTCTTTCAGCTTCACAAACGCCATGCCGCTATTCTGACCACGGCCGGAGAAGCTGAAACCGTTAACCGCAAACACCGATTTCACGCTGTCGCTTTCGTTTTTCAGGAACCAGTCGGTCATCTCATCCAGCACGTTCTGCGTGCGTTCCGCCGAGGCATTGGCTGGCAGCGTAACCTGCACCATCATCACCCCCTGATCCTCATCCGGCAGGAAGGTGGTTGGCACGCGGGTGAACAGATAACCGGTCGCCGCCACCAGCGCCACGTAGATCACCAGGAACAGGCTGCGGCGCGAAATCACTTTGCCGACACCTTCGGTGTAGTGCAGGGTGCCGCTGTCGAACTTACGGTTGAACCAGCCCGCCAGCCCCGTGGTTTTATGCTCCGCCGCGCTGGATTTCAGCAGGGTAGCGCACAGCGCCGGGGTAAAGATCAGCGCCATCAGCACGGACAACGCCATCGCCGACACAATGGTGATCGAGAACTGGCGATAAATCACCCCGGTCGATCCGCCGAAGAACGCCATTGGCAGCAGAACCGCCGACAGTACCAGCGCAATACCAAACAGCGCACCCTGGATCTGCGACATCGACTTGATCGTCGCCTGCTTCGGATCGAGCTGCTCTTCATGCATCACACGCTCGACGTTCTCCACCACCACGATGGCGTCATCCACCAGCAGGCCGATGGCCAGCACCATACCGAACATGGTCAGGATGTTTATCGAGTAGCCACAGGCGGCGAGAATACCGAAGGTGCCCAGCAGTACCACCGGCACCACCATGGTGGTCACCAGCGTGGCGCGCAGGTTCTGCAGGAACACCAGCATCACTACAAACACCAGTGCAATCGCTTCGAACAGGGTTTTCACCACCTCTTCAATCGAGGCGCTGACCACTGGCGAGGTATCGTAAGGGAATTCTACCGCCACTCCTTCCGGCAGGCTGCCTTTGAGGTTTTCCACGCTGTCACGCACCGCACTGGTGGCATCCAGCAGGTTGGCGCCACTCGCCAGACGCAGCGCCATACCGGCCGACGCTTTGCCGTTATAGGTGGCAGAAATGCTGTAATCCTGCGGCCCCAGATCAACACTGGCGACATCTTTCAGGCGTACCTGAGAACCATCGCTGTTCACTTTCAGCAGGATATTTTTAAACTGTTCGACGCTTTCCAGTCGCGTTTTACCAATAATGGTGGCGCTGGTTTTCGCCCCTGGAATGGTCGGCAGACCGGCCAGTTTACCGGAGGAAACCTGCACGTTCTGCTGGCTGATCGCCGTGCTGACATCACTCGGGATCAGCTGGTACTTATACAGTTTGCCCGGGTCGAGCCAGATACGCATCCCGTACTCGGAACCCATCACCATAAAGTCGCCGACGCCTTTGGTACGGGCAATCGGATCTTCCAGTTTCGACACCAGCAGGTTCGCCAGGTCGCCGTTGTTCAGCTTACCGTCGGTGGAGATCAGGCTGACCACCATCATAAAGTTGGCCTGATACTTACGGACGTTAATCCCCTGGTTGGTCACTTCCGAAGGCAGCTGCGACTCGGCCAGCGACACCTTGTTCTGCACCTGTACCTGCGCGGTATCGGCATCAGTGCCCTGATTAAAGGTGACAATAATACTGGCGCTGCCGTCGCTGTTACTTTGCGACTCGATATAGCGCAGGTTATCGATACCGTTCAGCTGCTGCTCAATCACCTGCACCACAGTATTCTGTGTGGTTTCGGCGCTGGCACCAGGATAGGTCACGCTGATGGAAATCGCCGTCGGCGCGATATTGGGATACTGGTTAACCGGCAACGAGAGGATTGAAATCCCACCCACCAGCATCACCATAATCGCCACCACCCAGGCAAAAATTGGGCGTTCGATGAAAAACTTCGACATCTGTTTTTCCCTTTATTGTGCGGACGGATCGGTGGTGGTGAGATTGGTGTTCGCCGGGCTGCTGTTGAGCGTGTCGCTCTCTTTCGCATTCACTTTGGCACCACTGCGAATCGACTGCAGACCACTGACCACCACTTTTTCCCCGGCTTTCAGACCAGAGGTGACCAGCCAGTTTTCCTGCTGCATTTCACCGGTGGTGACAGTGCGCTGCGCCACCGTGTTGTCACTGTTCAGCACATAGACATACGGTTTGCCCTTCACGTCATGACCGATAGCCTGCTGCGGCACCAGAATGCCTTCGCTGGCGATACCCTGCGGGAAGCTGGCGTGGACAAACATCCCCGGCAGCAGCTCGTTATGCGGATTCGGGAACGAAGCACGCATGGTCACGGTGCCGGTGCTTTCCGTTACCGTCACTTCCGAGAACTCCAGCTTGCCGGTTTGCGCATATTCGCTGCCGTCTTCCAGTGTCAGTTTCACTACCGCTGCATTCTCGCCCGCCGCAGTCAGCTGACCGTTAGCCAGTGCACGGCGCTGACGCAGCAGATCCTGCGACGACTCACTGACGTCAACATAGATCGGATCGAGCTGCTGAATAGTGGTGAGGTAGCTGGTCTGGCCGTCGGTCACCAGCGCACCTTCAGTGGACAGCGAACGGCCGATATGACCGGAAATCGGTGCACGGACCTGGGTGTAATTAAGATTCACACGGGCGCTGGTGAGATCGGCCTGCGCGGTTTTCGCCGAAGCCACCGCATCATCATAGGTCTGGCTGCTGATGGCATGAGCTTCCGCCAGTGGCTTATAGCGTTTCACCAGCATGTTGGCGTTATTCAGCGTCGCCAGTGCTTTGTCGTAGGTCGCCTGATAGCTGGCAGGATCGATCTGATACAGCGGCTGGCCCGCTTTCACTTCGCCGCCCTCGGTAAACAGGCGTTTGGTAATAATGCCGCTCACCTGTGGACGCACTTCTGCCGTTCTTACCGCCGTCGTACGACCCGGCAGTTGCGTCATCAGGGTGACCGCTTCAGCTTTCAGGGTGACAACACCCACTTCCGGGATCTGTGGTGTGGCGCTGGGCGATGAAGTCTGGTCGCAGGCGGCCAGCAAAAAAATCAAACTCGCGTACAGGAGTTTCAGTTGCATGGTGTGCTCTCGATCTGAAGTTATTATGGCATGACGAGAATGGTCATTCTCAAAAGAGAGGCATTATAAAGTGGACGTAAAAACAGCGGTGTTAAGATTGCGTAAAGCTTATTTGCCAAACACGTCGTTTAGGCAAAAGATGGAGTAAATGTGCAGGCGAGAGGATCGTCGGGCCAAAAAACACCCCATCGGGTGCCACTGTCAGCAGCCAGTCACACCTGAGCAGGCGGCATCCGTTCCACACAAAACAAAACAATATTTCCATAAAAAGCAAACATTGAAATTTTAATTTTAGTAGCATAGCCTTTTCTCCTGCCCCCCTTATTGTTCATACAGGAGTTCATACAATGAGCCATGCACTGACACTGGACGAGCTACTCGCTCAGGAACAGGAAAACCTTTTTGCTGATTTTGATTTCCAGGCAGCCTGGGACATCGGGCAGGCCATCCGCCAGCGCGCACTGGCAGAAAATGCGCCGGTGGCGATTGAAGTGTATGCCTTCGGGCAGCCACTGTTTCTCAGCGCCCTGCCCGGCTCCAGCGCAGATAATCTGGAGTGGCTGAAGCGCAAACGCAATACAGTATTACGTCTTGCTCACTCGTCGCTGTACGCCGGGCTGCATTATGAAGAAAGCGGCTCACGTATGGCGCAGCATGCTTTTGTCAATCAGGCGGAGTATTGCGATCACGGCGGCAGCTTTCCGTTGCTGAATCAATCCGCTGCGGTATTTGGTGCGGTCAGCGTCAGCGGGCTACCCTCGGCAGAGGATCATGCTCTGGTACTGTGGGGGATTAGCCAGTACCTGAATAAAAACTAAATATTGCCGCTGATGAATGCCCTGATGAACCAGAGTGTGACGCTGGCCGTTATCCTGATCGGCCAGCGTTCACAACATCAGCGCGGCACCTCAGCCATGCCCGACCACGGCATCCGGCGCAATATTCATATGCTTTAACACCGCGCCAATAATATTGCCGAACACCGGCGCAGCGACCGAACCACCGAAGTGATCGCCCGCGGTCGGGTGGTTGATCATCACCACCAGCGCCACCTGCGGATCGCTGGCGGGCGCGACGCCAGCGGTATAGTTGATATAACCGCCATCGTACTTCCCTTCCGGCCCCATTTTTTCCGCCGTACCGGTTTTAATCGCCAGCCGGTAGCCGGGCACCGCCGCACGCACGCCACTGCCGCCAGGCAACGCATCGCTCTCCATCATATGGATAACGTCTTTTACCGTCTCCGCATTCGCCACCCGCGTGCCCAGCACCGGCGGTGTCACTTTGGTGATCGACAGCGGACGATACAGACCATAGGAGCCGAGGGTGGCGTATTCACGGGCAATCTGCAGCGGCGTGACGCGCAGGCCATAACCAAACGAGAACGTGGCGCGTTCGATGTCTGCCCAGCGCTGACGATGCGCCGGGAAGTAGCCCACGCTTTCCCCCGTCAGTCCCAGCCCGGTTGGTTTACCCAGGCCAAAGTTGCTGTACGTGTTGACCAGCACCTGCGCGGGCATCGCCAGTGCGATATGCGACACGCCGATATCACTCGATTTCTGCAGAATGCCGGTCATGGTCAGACGCGGCCAGTGACCGACATCGCGGATCAGATGACCGTTAACCGAGTAAGGCGTGGTGTCGATCACCGAATCCGGGCGCACCAGCTTGCGCTCCAGCCCTTCCATCACCACCAGCGGTTTGACCGTCGAGCCGGGTTCATAGCTGTCATTGATCGCCGCATTGCGCATCTGCGCCGGTGACACTTTGTCGAAGTTATTCGGGTTGTATGACGGATACGACGCCATACCGAGGATCTCGCCAGTATCGATTTTAATCAGCACTGCTGCGCCGGAATCCGCTTTGTTCAGCAGTACGCCATCACGCAGTCGGGTATACAGCGTGTACTGATCAAACTTATCAATACTCAGCTGTACCGTCGGTGACTGCTGCGGCGGCTGGTAGTCAATCATGGCGATAATATTGCCGTCGCCATCCTGACGATATTTCTCATAACCAGGCTGCCCCTGCAGCAGTTTGTCATACCCGTGCTCCAGCCCGTTCAGCCCGCGATTATCGGTGCCGACAATCCCCAGTAGCGGCGCTGCCGCCTCGCTCATCGGATAAAAACGGCTGTCGTCATACTGCGTTGAGATGCCTTTCAGGTGCAGCTGAGCAATATCTTTCGCCAGCCCCAGTTCGATTTTGCGCCCCAGATAAAGGAAACGGCGCTCGCCGTTGGCATTAATTTGCGCGGCAATCTGATCCGGCGACTGATTGAGCGCATTCGCCAGGTATTGCCATTTGGCGCTGGAGAAATCAGGATGCGCCTCCAGCACGCGCTGCGGGTCGGCGATAATATCGCGCGCTGGCACACTGAGCGCCAGCGCATCACCGTTACGATCCAGCAGCGTGCCGCGCGGTGTCGGCAGTGTCACGGTGCGCAGTGAACGCTGATCGGCTTCGTGCTCCAGCATCGGATGATTGATCAGCTGCAGATCGGCGACGCGCGCCAGCAGAAACACCATACAGGCCAGCACGCCGAGGCAAATCAGGCGGAAACGGAAGGGATTAAATGGCGCAGTGATCTGGTCTTTACCCAGGAATTTTTTTAGTGGTGGCATACGCCCTCTGCTCATTTTTTCAGGGCAAAAAAAACCTGCGCATCTGCGCAGGTTGGTGTAATCAAGAAAGAAAACTTTTGATGTTCACCCATCAATACCTCTGGGACTTAAAATTTAACAAGTCCCGTCGATGGGTCGCCATCATTGATTCGCAACAGTTATCCGCAAAGTGTAACCAGCTATGTGATCTTTAAGCAGTTATGCTACTAAACCCGTCAGATAACCGTTTCCGGCTGCGGCGCTTTCTCCACCTGTACCAGGCAACTCATAGCGTTCGGCCCCTGGGTCAGCGAAGAGGTGCCAATATCCAGCGTCAGCACATTCGGGTTACCCGCGCGGTCATATGGCCGCCACTGCGCTTTGCCGAAGCCCGGATCAAACCAGGCGCCGGTGGAGATCAACACCACCGATGGCGTGACCCCCTCGGTCAGTCGTACCCCGGCCAGCATCGCGCCTCGACCATTACTCACTTTGATCACATCGCCATCGGCAATGCCGCGGGGTGCTGCGTCCTGCGGATGCATCCACAGCGTTTCGTGTCCGGCGGTTTTATTCGCCTGAACCGTCGCGGTGCCGTCCAGCTGGCTGTGCAGACGGTCGCCCGGCTGGATTGAAATCATATGCAGCGGATAATCGCGGCTAATCTCTGCGCCCAGCCACTCCTGCGGTTCACGCCATTCCGGGTGACCGGCGAAATCCTCCAGCTGATAACCGGCAATGGTGCTGCTGAACAGCTCGATTTTGCCGCTGGCGGTTTTAATCGGATGCGCCTGCGGATCGTTGCGGAACGCTTCCATAAACACATACGACGGACCGCCTTCCGGCACTTCGACAAAGCCGCGCTCCCAGAACTCACCAAACTCCGGCCAGTGTACGCCCTTGCTGGCATGGGCCAGCGCGCACTGCTGGTAGAGGTGCTCGATCCACTGCATCTCGTTGCGGTTTTCAGTGAAAGTGTCGCGGTAGCCAAGACGCTCCGCCACATCAGCGAAAATATCGAAATCGTTACGCGCCTGGTGCTGTGGCTTAATCGCCTGATGCATCGCCAGCACAAAGCGGTCACGCGAGGAGCCACCGATATCATTGCGCTCCAGCGTGGTGGTCACCGGCAGCACGATATCCGCCATCTTCGCCGCAGGCGTCCAGACGATGTCCTGCACAATCACGGTATCCGGCCGCTGCCAGCCCTCAACCAGCCGGTTCAGCTGCTGATGGTGGTGGAACGGGTTACCGCCCGCCCAGTGAATTAAGTGGATATCCGGATATTCCAGCGTTTCACCCTGGAAAGTGTAAGGCTGGCCTGGATTGAGCAGCATATCGCTGATACGCGCGACCGGAATGGACAGGCCGGACGGATTCGGGCCGGTCGACATCAGCGGTGCCGGGCCTTCCAGACGCGGGTTGCCGACGCTGTTCATCGAGCCATGACCAAAGGAGAAACCGGCCCCAGGCAGGCCTGGCTGACCGAGCATTGACGACAGCGCAATCATCATCCAGTACGGCTGCTCGCCGCGATGGGCGCGCTGTACCGAGTAAGAACAGGTAATAAAGCTGCGCACGCCGATCAGCTGCTGCGCCAGCAGGGCAATACGCGCCGCCGGAATTCCGGTAATCGCACTCGCCCACTCTGGCGTTTTGGCGATGCCGTCGCTCTCGCCAGTCAGGTAAGCACGCAGCTGCGGGTAGCCGACGCAGTGAGAGGCGAGGAAGGCGTTATCCACCGCACCGCGTCGTTCGATTTCATAGCCGAGTGCCAGCATCAGCGCCACATCAGTATTCGGCCGAATCGGAATCCATTCGGCGTTGACGAATTCCGGGCAGTCATCACGCATCGGGCTGATATTGATCACTGGCGTGCCTTTGGCCGCCAGTTGCTGCAATGCCGGTTTCAGGCTGTGCTGCCCTGCGCCGCCGGACGCCACCTGCGCATTTTTCAGCGCCAGGCCGCCAAAGGCGACAAACAGCTGACAGTGTTCGACCACACTCGGCCAGTCTGTGACGCGGCCAGTAAGCGGCATATACGTGCCAATCACATACGGCAGGAAGAACTGCGCCGCGCCCCAGCTGTAGTTACCCTGCTGATCGACGCCGCCGCCACCGGTAAAGTAGAAGCGACGAATCAGGGTGCGGGCATGATTGACGCGCCCGGCGGATGACCAGCCGTAAGAACCGTTAAAGATACCGGATGCGCCGTAGCGATCGCGCACGCGGCGATTCTCTTCCGCCACCAGATCCAGCGCGGTATCCCAGTCCACTTCAACAAAATCTTCCCGCCCGCGCAGCGTGCGGTCGCTGTTTTCGCGCGACTTCAGCCACGAGCGGCGCACCATCGGTTTACGGATGCGCTTATCGGAATAGACCAGCTCCGGGATGGTGTTCAGCATCGGAGACGGGTCCTGGTCGGCGAAGAACGGCTCGCAGCCTGTCAGTTTGCCGTTGTCGGTGATGGCGGTAAACGCGCCCCAGTGGGCCAGGTGTGGCAGTTTTTTAATTGTCATGAGTCTTCCGCAGGCAGATGAATAGCGCTGATATACCCGTCATAATTCAAGCTGCAGGTGCGTTGGCTGCGCCCGCTCACCCCAGTCACATAGTTAGCTATGCTCCCGGGGATTCCCCTGCCTGCCGCCTTCCTGCAGCTTGAATTATTTAGGGTATAGCAGCATAACATTTTTTATTCCCGCGTCAGTCACGATGTGATCCACATCGCGCAAACGGTTGAATCAGCAATCCCGACGGCACACGGCACTTTTCCTTCGGCTTTGCGACGCCGCTGGCATTCTCACCGCTTGAACCCACTGACATTTTCCGTAACACTGAATTTATGTGTAAACGTTTTCCCGGGAAGTAACGATAACAGATGGCTACCATAAAGGATGTTGCAAAGCTGGCTGGTGTTTCTGTCGCCACGGTCTCACGCGTCATCAATCACTCACCCAAGGCGAGCGAGAGTTCCCGGCTGGCAGTCACCAGCGCTATGGAGCAGCTGCAGTACCATCCGAACGCCAATGCGCGCGCGCTGGCGCAACAGTCGACGGAAACCATTGGACTGGTGGTGGGCGATGTGTCCGATCCTTTTTTTGGCGCGATGGTGAAAGCGGTAGATGAAGTCGCCTGGCGTACTGGCAACTTTTTACTGATTGGTAACGGTTACCATAATGAAGAGAAAGAGCGCCAGGCAATTGAGCAACTGATGCGTCATCGCTGCGCAGCGCTGGTGGTTCATGCCAAGAAAGTACCGGATGATGAGCTGGCCCGCTTAATGCACCAGCTGCCAGGAATGGTGCTGCTGAACCGCGCCCTGCCCGGCTTTGAGCAGCGCTGCATTGCGCTGGATGACCGTTACGGTGCCTGGCTGGCAACCCGCCACCTGATCCAGCAGGGACACCAGCAGATTGGTTTTATCTGCTCCACCCATACCATTTCCGATGCAGAAGAGCGTTTGCAGGGCTATTACGATGCGCTGCGTGAGCATGGTTTGCCCTGTAACGATCGGCTGGTGGCATTTGGTGAGCCGGATGAGCTGGGCGGGGAACAGGCGATGACGGAGCTGCTGGGACGCGGCAGACAGTTTACCGCAGTGGCCTGTTATAACGATTCGATGGCCGCCGGCGCGCTGGCGGTGCTGAGCGATAACAGCATTCGCATTCCGGAAGAGATCTCACTGATTGGCTTTGACGATGTGCTGGTGTCGCGTTATGTGCGTCCGCGGCTGACGACCATACGTTATCCGATTGTCACCATGGCACAGCAGGCGGCAGAGCTGGCGTTAGCGCTGGCCAATAATCAGCCGCTGCCGGAGGTGACCAATATGTTTAGTCCGACGCTGGTGCGGCGACATTCGGTCGGCGCGCCAGGCTGACAGACGCCTGCCGCGGGCCGCGGCAGCCTGATTTTCTGCACCGTCTCGCATCTCTGGCAAAAGCCGTTGACGACCGGCTAATTAACCGCCATCCTCTGGCGCATACTCTTCAGGCACGTTTTTCTCACACTTAACGACAAGGATCGTTGTTATGTATGAAGCTGCACGCCTGGGTGACGCGATCGGTCACTCAGGTGCATTATCAGGGATGATGGTCGGTACGCTGGTCGGCGCAACGGTTGCGGCGACGGGCGGTGTGGTCTCCGGCGTCTTACTGGTTGCCGGGCTGGCGGCTTCCTGTCTTGGTGTCGGCTTACTGCTGACAGCGGCGGCCCTCGGGATCGGCTGGCTGAGCAGTGAACTCGCCACTTCCTCACGCAACAGTATCGCTGCCAACGGCGAACGCCGGGTCCGCAAGCGCGGCGTTATCTGCAGCGGCTCCCCGAATGTCTTTATCAACGGCAAACCTGCCGCCATTGCCAGCCGCAGTCAGGTGCACTGCGACGATGACGGCCACTCGATGCATATGGCAGAAGGCGCTGCCAGCGTCACCATCAACGGCATGCCCGCCGCACGCATTAATGACCGCACCAGCTGTGATGGCCGGGTTATCCAGGGCTCGCCCAATGTACGAATTGGCGGCCCGTCGGTCAGAACGTCAGACATTACGCCAGAAGTACCGGAGTGGCTGTATCAGGCCTCGGATCTGACGCTGCTGTTTAGCGGCCTGCTGGGTACTGGCGGCGCAGCGGCACACGCCGGAGCACTGGCGCAGGTACTCAGCAAACTGCCGGGAATTAACGCGCTCGGACGTCTTCTTTGCCGTGCCGGCGCGCTGATGACCGCTGCCGCAGCCATCGGGATTGTCGCCCGCCCGGTAGATATTGTCAGCGGACAGAAATTCCTCGACGGCGATGACGAACTCGACTTTGTGCTGCCGTCACGGCTGCCGGTGCGCTGGCAACGTTACTGGCGCAGCGGCAACCCCGGTGACAGCGTGCTCGGGCGTGGCTGGAGTCTGTTCTGGGAAACCCGGCTGGAGCGTTACGGCAGCGGGCTGGTGTGGCGCGCCCCGTCCGGCGATTATGTCGCGTTCCCGCAGGTGCCGCGCGGCAGACGAACCTTCTGCGATGCCGAAAAGTGCTGGCTGGAACATCACCAGGATGGCAGCTGGTCGCTGTACGACATCAGCGGTGAACGCTGGTACTATCCGCCGCTGCGCGATGACGCCCCCTCGCTACCGCTGCGCCTTGCCGACCGTTGCGGTAACGATATTCTGTTTACCTGGAACGCGGATAACACGCTGGACGCGCTGACCGACAGCGCCGGGCAGCGCGTGGTCTGTCGTTATCAGCACCATCGCCTGACCGGTGTCTGGCTGGATGATGAGATCTGCCTGGTTAGTTACGCTTATGATGAGCAGCACCAGCTGGTGATGGTCACTGGCCGGGGCGGTAGCGTGCGCAGACGCTACCGCTGGCAGGATGGCCTGATGAGCGCTCATGAAGACGCCAGCGGGCTGCTCAGTGAATACCAGTGGCAGCACATTGATCAGCTGCCGCGCGTGGTGGCCTTCCGCCACAGTGGCGGCGAGCAACTGTGCTTTGAATACGACTTTGCCCGCGGTGCGCGCCGCGCCATGCGCGATGACGGCGCACAGGCGCACTGGCTGGTGGACGACGATGAACATGTCGCGCGCTTTATCGATTTTGACGGCCGCCAGACCACGCTGCTGTATGAGCAGGGAGAACTGTGCGATGTGATCCTGCCCGGTGGCGCAATGCGGCACAGCCAGTGGGATCGCTATGGGCGCATGACAGAGGAAACCGACCCGACCGGTCGCCGCACTTCGTATCAGTGGTTCCGTCTGACGGACTGCCTGACTCGCACCAGACACCCTGACAATACCTGCGTGCATAACCGCTACGATCTGCAGGGCCGTCTGCTGTCCGTCACCGATGCACTGAATCACAGCACCACGTACCACTATCCTGACAACGAAGAGACACTGCCGGACAGCATCACCGATGCCGCTGGCGGCGAAGTGCACCTGAAATGGAACCATCAGGGACGGCTGACACAGCACACAGACTGTTCCGGCAGCGTCAGCCGCTTTGTTTATGACCGTTTCGGCCAGTTGATCAGCAGCGAGAATGCCGAAGGCCATATCACACGCCGTGAGTGGAATAATGCCGGGCAACTGTGCGCCATCATCTATGCCGATGACCGCCGCGAGGTGTTTCACTGGAACACTCACGGCCAGCTCTGCACCTGGCGCGATGCCGCTGGCAGCGAAATGCGCTGGCAATTTAACGCCGCCGGTCAGCCGCTTTGCCAGACCGATCGCAACGGCCACACCCGCCGCTGGCATTACGATCCGCGCGGCAACCTGCTGCGGCTGGAGAATGGCAATGGCGGCGAATATCGTTTTACTTATGACGCCACCGGCCATCTGCTAAGCGAAACGCGCCCGGATGATACCTCACGCCAGCTGCAATGGGATGAACGCGGTTTTCTCAGCGCCGTACAGGAAGATGGCCAGCCGTCAGCGGATGGCGATCTGTCCCGCCGCTGGCAGCAGTTCAGCCATGATGACAGCGGGAGACTGACCGGGCGCCGCCATCAGCATGCAGAGTATCACTATCGCTATAACCGCGCCGGGCAGCTGATCCGGCTGCAGCGTATCCCGACAACGACAGGCGCAGCGCTGGGTATTGCTGCGGATGAGGTGACGTTTACGCGCGATGCGGCAGGCCGTCTGACAGGCGAAGCGGGCGTAAACGGTGCGCTGACCTGTGAGTATGATGTGCTCAGCAATCTCACCGGCCTGCCCCTTCCCGGCGGGCAGCAGCTGAGCTGGCTGTATTACGGTTCCGGTCATACCAGCGCAATTCGTTTTGATCATCAGCTGGTGAGTGAATTTACCCGCGACCGCCTGCACCGTGAGACTGAACGCCGCCAGGGCGCACGTCAGCTTTTCCGCCGCTATGACAGCGTGGACAGGCGTATCCTGCAACGCAGTGAGCTGAGCGGCACGACGACTCTCACGCAGCACGGGATGGACAGCACGGCTGTCCTGCAACACGCAGATGCAGCCGGACAACTCAGCATCCGCGATGATGACAGCACATTACCGGAAAAAATACGGCTGACGCGTGTCTTGCGCTACAGCGCCGCGGATGAACTGACCGCTGTCAGCGACACCCTACGCGGTGAGATCCACTACGGCTATGATGCCGCAGGCCGTCTGCTGAGCCATAGCGAAGCGCGCCAGGCTTACAGTGCGCAGTTTTACTACGATGCGGCGGATAATCTGATCGCAGAGAATAGCGCCCCGCCGCTGCCCGGTAACCGGCTGTCGCACTGGCAGAAACTGTTTCTGCAGTACGATGCCTGGGGCAACCTGATTCGCCGCCGCAACGGCCTGTATGAACAGCGCTATGTTTACGATGCTGAAAACCAGCTGATCTCCGCCAGCGGCAGTGGTCCGCAGGGCGATTTTAGCGCCCACTATGATTACGATGCGCTGGGCAGACGCAGCGCTAAAACGGTCACCAGTAACAGTGGCGTAAAGCAAACCCGCTTTCTGTGGCAGGGCTACAGGCTGTTGCAGGAGCAGCAGGCCAATGGCCGTCGCATCACCTATGTTTACGACCCGGATGCAGACTGGAGCCCGCTGGCGCATATCGACCATATGGCGCAGGAAAGTGGCGGTGAGATTCAGTTGGTTCACTACCGACCTGAACGGTGCACCGCTGGAGGTGACGGACGAAGCCGGGGCGGTATGCTGGAGCGGTCAGTACGGCAGCTTCGGCGAAGTCAGCCGGCAGACAGAAGGTTATCAGCGGCTGATGCCCCACTCCGCGCTGCGCCATCAGCCACTGCGCTACGCCGGGCAGTATGCTGACGCCGAAACCGGGCTGCACTATAATCTGTTTCGCTACTATGACCCGCAGGTGGGGCGATTTATTACGCCAGATCCGGTGGGGCTGGCAGGCGGGCTGAATCTGTATGCTTATGCGCCGAATCCGCTGGGGTGGATCGATCCGCTAGGATTAGCCACACGCAGAACTGAGTTTAGGGCCGCTAAGTCTAAGGCGGATTCAACTCCGAAGTGCAACGCTAAGCCGCCAATCTTAGCTCTGCAAACACCACAGACGGTTGCCTGAATC
>NZ_CBFFRK010000045.1:0-31147 GCF_965644245.1 Erwinia sp. V71 | reverse complement strand
GGATTCAGGCAACCGTCTGTGGTGTTTGCAGAGCTAAGATTGGCGGCTTAGCGTTGCACTTCGGAGTTGAATCCGCCCACTTCAGGTGTTTTTGCCCGCTTCACGTTATACTGGACGGATTTCCCCCAGACTGATGATTTGACTTAAGGTGCGCGCCAGCGATAACCAGAAGCTGGGCGTATATTTCAGATAAGACGGAATCGTGCGTCATCACTGCCTGCCGGTTGATGAAAAACAGGGCGTTATGCACAGAAAAGCAAAGTTAAGCTGCTGTTTAATATGCTTTGTAACAATTTCGGCTACAATATAAACCATTAATGACTGTCACAGTACGGCAACTTTTTTAAAAATATCGTCTCAGGCAATAGCGCCTTTGGGAGTAGCGAAATGCAAGAAAACTACAAAATTCTGGTCGTCGATGATGACATGCGCCTGCGTGCATTGCTGGAGCGTTATCTGACTGAGCAGGGCTTTCAGGTGCGCAGTGTGGCGAATGCCGAGCAGATGGATCGCCTGTTAACCCGTGAATCCTTTCACCTGATGGTGCTGGACCTTATGTTGCCGGGCGAAGATGGCCTGTCTATCTGCCGCCGTCTGCGCAGCCAGAGCAACCCGATGCCGATCATTATGGTGACTGCGAAGGGTGAAGAAGTGGATCGTATCGTCGGGCTGGAGATCGGCGCGGACGACTATATTCCAAAACCGTTTAACCCGCGTGAGCTGCTGGCGCGTATCCGCGCGGTGCTGCGTCGTCAGGCGAATGCACTGCCAGGCGCACCATCACAGGAAGAAGCGGTGATTGCCTTTGGTAAATTTAAACTGAACCTCGGCACCCGCGAGATGTTCCGTGAAGATGAGCCGATGCCGCTGACCAGTGGTGAGTTTGCGGTGCTGAAAGCGCTGGTAAGCCATCCGCGTGAGCCGCTGTCACGCGACAAACTGATGAACCTAGCGCGTGGCCGTGAGTACAGTGCGATGGAACGTTCGATCGACGTGCAGATTTCCCGTCTGCGCCGCATGGTCGAAGAAGATCCGGCGCATCCGCGCTATATCCAGACCGTTTGGGGTCTGGGCTATGTGTTTGTGCCGGACGGCAGTAAAGCATGAGGCGATTCCGCTTCTCTCCACGCAGCTCGTTCGCCCGTACGCTGTTATTGATCGTGACCCTGCTGTTTGTCAGCCTGGTCACGACCTATCTGGTGGTGCTGAACTTCGCCATCCTGCCCAGCCTGCAGCAGTTTAATAAGGTGCTGGCATACGAAGTGCGTATGCTGATGACCGACCGGCTGCAGCTGGAGGATGGCACACAGCTGGAAGTGCCGCCGGCGTTCCGGCGCGAAATTTATCGTGAGCTGGGGATTTCGCTGTATACCAACGCAGCGGCGGAAGAGAGCGGATTACGCTGGGCGCAACACTATCAGTTCCTTAGCGACCAGATGGCGCAGCAGCTGGGTGGTCCTACCGACGTGCGGGTTGAGGTCAACAAGAACTCGCCGGTGGTGTGGCTGAAGACCTGGCTGTCGCCGGATATCTGGGTGCGTGTACCTCTGACCGAAATTCATCAGGGCGACTTCTCGCCGCTGTTCCGTTACACCCTGGCGATTATGCTGCTGGCGATAGGCGGCGCATGGCTGTTTATTCGTATTCAGAACCGGCCGCTGGTGGAACTGGAGCATGCCGCGTTGCAGGTCGGTAAAGGCGTTATTCCGCCGCCGCTGCGGGAGTATGGCGCATCGGAAGTGCGTTCGGTGACGCGCGCCTTTAACCAGATGGCGTCAGGCGTTAAGCAGCTGGCGGATGACCGTACCCTACTGATGGCGGGCGTCAGCCACGACCTGCGCACGCCGCTGACGCGTATTCGTCTGGCGACGGAAATGATGGTTGAAGAAGATGGCTATCTGGCGGAATCAATCAATAAAGATATCGAAGAGTGCAACGCGATTATCGAGCAGTTTATTGATTATCTGCGCACCGGGCAGGAGATGCAGACCGAGCTGGCCGATTTGAACAGCGTGCTCGGTGAAGTGGTGGCCGCGGAGAGCGGTTACGAACGCGAAATTGAAAACCAGGTGATGCCAGCCGAACTGATGGTGGAAATTAATCCGCTGTCGATTAAACGCGCCGTCGCCAATATGGTGGTGAACGCGGCGCGTTATGGTAATGGCTGGATCAAGGTCAGCAGCGGCAGCGAATTGCAGCGTGCCTGGTTCCAGGTGGAAGATGATGGTCCGGGGATTAAACCCGAACAGCTGGCGCATCTGTTCCAGCCGTTTGTGCGAGGCGATAGCGCCCGCAGTACCAGTGGCACCGGGCTGGGGCTGGCGATTGTCCAGCGTATTATCGATGCGCATCAGGGTTCACTGGATATTGGTGTCAGCGAACGCGGTGGACTGCGTATTCGTGCTTATCTGCCGTTGCCGCATCCTTATCTGAGTACGGGTGTGTCAAACACGACGGCTTAAGCGCTGAACTGTACATCGCTCTGTCCATGAAACCTGAGCGATACATAAAAATTCCCGCGGAGGCACATGCCTCCGCTTTTCTTATCAGAGCTGTGGCCCCGCTTTTACCAGTGCCGCGCCGGCTGCGGTATCGGTGTATTTATCGAAGTTATCAATAAAGCGTTGCGCCAGATCGCGCGCCCTGGCTTCCCACTCTTCGCCATTCTGGTAAGTATTGCGCGGGTCGAGAATATGGCTGTCGACACCATTCAGCCCGACCGGCACCTCAAGGTTGAAAATCGGCAACGTCTGCGTCGCCACGTCACTCAGCTCTCCCGCCAGAATGGCATTGATAATCGCGCGCGTGTCTTTCAGTGACATGCGTTTACCGCTGCCGTTCCAGCCCGTATTCACCAGATAAGCTTCCGCGTGGGCGTTCTGCATGCGTTTCACCAGCACTTCGGCATACTGCGTAGGGTGCAGCGTCAGAAATGCGGCGCCAAAGCAGGCGGAGAAGGTGGGGACAGGTTCGGTAATGCCGCGTTCGGTGCCCGCCAGTTTGGCGGTAAAACCTGACAGGAAGTGGTACTGCGTCTGGTCGGCATTCAGACGCGACACTGGCGGCAGTACGCCAAACGCATCGGCGGTCAGGAAAATCACCTTGCTGGCGTGACCTGCTTTTGACACGGGTTTAACGATATTGTCGATATGGCTGATGGGATAGGAGACACGGGTATTTTCGGTTTTGCTGTCGTCGTCATAATCGACGGAGCCATCATGGCGCACCACCACGTTTTCCAGCAGCGCGTTGCGGCGGATCGCCTGATAAATCTCCGGTTCAGCCTGGGCGGACAGCCTGATGGTCTTGGCGTAGCACCCGCCTTCAAAGTTAAACACGCCGTCGTCATCCCAGCCATGCTCGTCATCGCCGATCAGCTGGCGCTGCGGATCGGTCGACAGGGTGGTTTTCCCGGTGCCGGACAAGCCAAAGAAGACGGCCACATCGCCCTGCGCACCGACGTTGGCGGAGCAGTGCATCGCCGCGATGCCTTTTAATGGCAGCAGGTAGTTCATAATGGCGAACAGCCCTTTTTTCATCTCGCCGCCATACCAGGTGCCGCCAATCAGTTGCATTTTCTCGCTGAGATTAAAGGCAATGAAGTTCTCCGAGTGCAGGCCCTGGGAACGCCAGTCGGGGTTGGTGCATTTCGCGCCGTTCATCACCACAAAATCGGGAATAAAATTCGCCAGGCCCTGTGCATCCGGCTGAATAAACATGTTTTTGACGAAATGCGCCTGCCAGGCGACTTCGGTGATAAAGCGCACGCTGAGGCGGGTATCCGGATTGGCGCCACACCAGGCATCAACAACAAACAGGCGTTTGCCGGACAACTGCTGCGTTACCCGCGTTTTCAATGCCTGCCAGGTTTCCGCTGACAGCGGCTGGTTATCATTTTTGCCTTTACCCTGGTCGCACCACCAGAGTGTGTCGCGTGTGGTGTCATCACGCACAATGTATTTATCTTTTGGCGAGCGGCCGGTGAAGATCCCGGTATCTACCGCGACAGCGCCAGACTGAGTCACGACACCGCGCTCGCAGCCCTGCAGGCCGGGCAGGGTCTCTTCCTGAAAGAGGGTGTCATAATCGGGGTTATATACCACCTCAACCGTGTCAGTAATGCCATACGCGACAAGATCCCGGTTGTTCAGACCATTAGCATGCATATTCCTGCTCCTGTGGCTGTTTACCATTATAGAGTGTGGGGGAATTCAGCTTGCACGATCGTGATCGTCGCCAGATTCGTGAAAATAAAGCGGGCCGATCGCGCGCAGTGTACACCGCGAAGCGGAGGGTGGCAGAAAGATATGCTGAAAATGCGATCCGGTACGATTTAATCGGGGGTTAAAAGGTGTTTTGCGCGAAATCAGGTGAGATATTGGGTATTTTCCAGAGGAAAATATCAGACGGGTAAGTGTTTGTCGCGTTATCGCGGGTGACGGACACTCTGCTGCACGCATGCTCTACAGCAGAGTCAGTCAGTAATGCTTAGTGCACCTGCTGGTCGCCCGCGGCGGAGCCGTTGCGCAGTGCGGCAATATCGACCGCGTCATACACATAGTGGCTGCCGCAGTAGTCGCAGTGCATATCAATTTCGCCATCTTCCGCCAGGATTTCATCCACTTCGGATTGTGGCAGGGTTTTCAGCACGTCACCGCAACGTTCACGTGAACAGGTACACTTGAACTGCACATCCTGCGGGTCATACACCTTCACCTCTTCCTGGTGGTAGAGACGCCACAGCACCTCAGTGGCGGACAGGGTGAGCAGTTCTTCGGTTTTAATGGTTTCTGTCAGCGTCGCCAGATGATTGAAGTCATCCGTGCTGGCATCCTGTGCCGGCAGCACCTGCAGCAGAATACCGCCTGCGCCCTGCAGGCCATCAGCTGCGCCAGTGCGCAGGAACAGACGCGTTGGCAGCTGCTCAGAACGCATAAAGTAATCTTCCAGGCAGGCTGCCAGCGTATCGCCTTCCAGACCTACCACGCCCTGGTAGCGCTCGCCTTTTTCCGGGGAAATGGTGATCACCAGATAGCCGTTGCCCACCATCTCTTTCAGGCTGCTGCCTTCAGCAATCTCGCCCTGCATACGGGCGACACCGCGCATCTCCTGGCGATTGTTGCCGTTAATCACCGCCAGATTCAGCGGACCATCGCCCTGCAGCTGAACAGTGATATCGCCATCAAATTTCAGCGTTGCTGTCAGCAGGCTGGTGGCAACCAGCAGCTCACCGAGGATCTGCTGTACCGGCTGTGGATAGTCGTGACCGGAAAGGATATCGTGCCAGGTCTGGGAGACGTTAACCAGTTCGCCGCGTACGGCATAGTTTTCGAACAGGTAACGGTGCATTTGGTCTTGCTGGGACATAGTTTTCTCTCGTAGCAATAATGGCCTGGCTGTTATCTCTCAGGTGCGTCTGCCGCCTGACAGCGATGGGTTATTCATCACCAGAATATTTAAATTTCATCAGATCGCGGCGCTCTTTCTTATCAGGGCGGCGGTCCGGGTGCGGCATGGTCAGCGCGTTCATTTTGCGCGCCAGCGCCACTTTTTCACGTTTCTCAATGCTTTCCGCGGTTTCCGCGTACAGCTGCTGCGCTTCAGTGGCAGGCCGGCGTTGATCGGTAATCGCCAGGATATGGACGGTGCGTTCGTCATTACCCTGACGCAGTGTCAGTTCAGCATCCAGTTCCACCAGTTTGCTCGGCTTGCTCCGCTGACCATTATAGTGAACCTTGCCGCCTTCGATCATTTCACGCGCGACTGCACGGGTTTTATAAAAGCGGGCGGCCCACAGCCATTTGTCGAGCCGGACACCTGCGTTGCTGCTCTCTTTCATGGTCTTCCTCCCGCCAGACTATGGCGCGATAGCGGCCACCAGTGGGCGATAATCACCGACTGCAGGATGGCGCGCAAACGTGATCTCGCTGCTGCCAGAATCCGGATTGGTGACGCCAAGGCAGTGTGCGATACCAAACTGTTTCGCCGCATCGAGAATGGTTTCGTTGTCATCAATAAACAGCGTGCGTGCCGGATCAAAGCTGCAGTGTTGCTGTACCGCCTGCCATAAACGCTGATCTTCTTTCGGATAGCCAAATGTATGGGTGGAAAGCAATAAATCAAGGTGGCGATCGAGGCCGGTCTGCGCCAGTTTCACATCCAGGTTATAGGGATGCGCGTTGGTGAGCAGAATCGTCCGTTTGCCACTGTGGCGCAGGGCGTGCAGCAATGGCAGTGTGTCGGCACGCAGGGCAACGCGCTCGCGCAGCGCCAGCGTCATGGCGCGAATATCCAGATCCAGCTGCTGGCTCCAGTAATCGAAACAATACCAGTTTAGCGTATGCCGCACTGCCTGATACATTTCGCCAATCATCTCTCTGGCGGCGTCAAGGGTAATGCCACGTTGCGTGCTTAACGTTAGCGGTACGTGCTGCAACCAGAAATGGCTGTCAAACGCCAGATCAAGCAGGGTGCCGTCCATATCGAGCAGCACAGTATCAATTTCGCACCAGTTTAGTGAATCAGACATGCGGGCTCCGCGCGAGGAAAAAACCGGGCGACAGGGTAGCACAGTTATGTTGCCGTCAGAACAGCGGGCGTGCGGTCTGGATCGTGGTCAGCGAGTGATTCATGCAGCGATCATAGTAGCGCTGAATTTCGACAATGCGCGTGCGGTTACGGTGAATACGCCGCAGGGTCAGCAGGCTGTTGATCAGCACGCTAAGACAGAGCAATACCAGCAGCAGCGTGGTGGCGAGATAGCGCCACAGGCTGATGGCATCAGGTTCACTGTGTAAGGTGACATGCTGCGTCCCGTTAGCATCGGTGCTGATATTGGTGATGATGCCGCTGGCGCTAAACGGTGTGTGCAGCAGCATTGAGGCCAGCCGCTGCAGTTCACGCCACTGCTCCGGCGCATTGTAATCAAACAGTGAGACCACGGGCTGCGGCTGGCTGACCAGCTGGCGGCCTTCATCGCTGATAATCAGGAAGCCACCTGGCGGCGGGCTGTTCAGCGTCTCCGCCGCACGACGCGTTTCACGGTAGAAGAAAGAGGACGTGGCGGTATTCACCAGATTTTCCAGTGCTTCTGCGCTGACCGGGCGCAGCAGCACATTCATGCCGTTCAGCGCCCCGGAGTTAGCGCGGGTCACCAGCGTGTCCCAGTCTTTGGCATTGCCGAGATTCACCAGCGCGTTTTTCAGCCGCACGCAGTCCTGCGCCTGGCTGCAGAGATCCTGGGTTTTCAGCACCAGTTCGGAAAAATAATCCAGCAGGATCATGCCCGATTTCTGAATCGCGCTGGCCAGCTGAGGGTTCAGCTTGGGATCGGTGGCGCTTTGCGGATGCAGTTGCTGATTAGTGCTGGTTTGCAACGCCTGGGCTTTATCGATGATATCTGACTGCGGTTGCGGCAGCGGTGCCGCGTTATTCCACCAGATTGCCGAGCAGTCGAACGGCATAAAGGCGTAGCTGCGGTTGCTCTGGTAATTTGCCGGTACTGAGCACATGCCGGTGCCGCTGACCTGCAGGTTGTCACCCACGCGCAGTGCGACTTTTTCCAGGTCGTTTACCGCGGTGACTTTGATGCTTTCCGTCCCTTTCAGCCACGCCAGGCTCAGTTTCAGCGGCATGCTGAGCGGAACCCAGCTGATCAGCAGCAGCAGTACCAGCAGGGAGCCGCAAGCCAGCACCAGATTTTTACGCCAGCGCTGAATCGGGAAATTGCGTACTTCATCCTGCAGTGACAGGAAGCGCCCCTGGCGTACCACCTGACGATTGAGATAGATATCCACTTCCGTCGTCTGGCCTAAATCATGGGCGACATAAGGCTGCCAGTGAGGCGGGTAGATCAGATCGATAATGCCCAGCGAGATGTTGCTGATTTGTCCCTGGTTAGATTCGCCAAACAGTCCCCAGCGTTTGGGCGTGCCGCGCAGGCAGTGAATTTCGCGCAGATCTTTTTCGCCGGGGCGGCGATACAGAAACCAGCAACTGACAGCGATCATCGCGAGACCCGTGACCAGCAGCCATGGCATCAGCAGTGGTGGGGCGATCAGGCTGATAAAGAACAGTAACAGTGCACAGCAGATGGTGACGGCTTCGCGTACGCCGTCGCGGCGTGACAGCGAATACTCTTCCGGCGTCTCTTTCCGCACGGTAAGCAGTTCGATATTTTCGCCTTCTTCTTTACGAATAGAAGCATTGGGCGCCAGCGGGCGCACGGTGGTCGGCAGCGCGGGATGCTCCAGCGCGTAGCTGGTCAGTGAATGGCCGTTAAGCAAGATGACCAGCGGGATGCCCTGGGTTTTGATCAGTTCGACGTAGTTTTCGTCAGCAATATATTGTTCCCACAGTGGCGGCAGATGCACTTCAACGGCATCAAGGTAGTAGCGCCATTTATTGGGTTCATCAGTGGAGAGGCCATAGCGGGTGATCGCGCGGGTGACCGGGTAAACATTGCTGCTTTGCGAAGTGAGCGTTAACTTTACCGGCGCAACGCCGGGCTGGAGAATGCCGCTGTTTTTTGTCAGTGATTCGACGTAGCGTTCTACCGCTGCACGCTCTTCGTCGGTCAGTTTACGGTGCGGTGGGCTGATAAACGGCAACGGCTTCGCCAACGGCGGGCGATGCCGCATAGCGTACCAAAAGATCACACCTGCCACGATCGAGCAGGCCAGCATTACAGCCAATATGATAATTATTGTGCTCATGCTTTGCTCATCCCAGCCAATTTACTCCCGTCACAGTCTCGCAAACTCCACAATGCTGTTTACCCTTATACCCTGATTTTATTCAGCTTATCAGGATGGGTGTTTATGCTAATTCTGGCGGGACAGGACAGCACTGGCAACCAGCCTTACATTCAAAAATAGCGCACAAAATCATAAAATTAGATAGATTGCATAAAAAGCCTTGCGCAAATATTACCGGGGTTATCGATATTAGAATATCGGTATTATCCTATTTTTATCACGAAAGCTTGACATTAATCCAATTTCTTTTCTGAACATAAACAACGATTTGTTATTAAGAATGCCCGTTATAGTATGCGATGATTGGCATACGCCGCTGGCTGGCGCACAATGTCAGCCTGTACCGCTTGCGCGTTCCTGACTTAACAGTGGCGCGATTCCTTATCCGGTTTTTCCCTGGGGCCATGATGACCAGACAACGACAGAAACCAGAAATACGCAGTGTCGAAACGGTGGCGCGTTCGCAGTTATTTACTGTGGAAGCCGTCAACCTGACGTTCAGCAATGGCGCCCGTCGGGTGTATGAGCGTATGCGTCCGACCGATCGCGAAGCGGTGATGATTGTGCCGATTATTGACGATCACCTGATTCTGATTCAGGAGTATGCCGTCGGGCTGGAATGTTATGAACTGGGTTTTCCCAAGGGGCTGATCGATCCGGGTGAGACGGTGTTCGAGGCCGCTGACCGTGAACTGAAAGAAGAAGCCGGTTTTGGCGCGACGGCGCTAGAGATGCTGAGTAAGCTGACCATGGCTCCCTCCTATTTTTCCAGCAAGATGAATATTGTGGTGGCGGAAGGGCTGTATCCCGAGAAGCTGGAAGGGGATGAGCCGGAGCCGTTGCCCGTGGTGCGCTGGCCGCTGACGGAGATGCTGGCATTGCTGGAAGAGCCGGATTTCCGCGAGGCGCGGAATGTCAGCGCGCTGTTTATGGTGCGCGAATGGCTGGTGAAGCAGGGGCGGCTGAGTTACTGAGTGTTGCTGCTGGCGGTATGGAATAGCGGTATCAGTCCAGTGTACGTCTCTTCCTTGCATCACTGAAGCGATTCCCTCCCCCGCTCGGGGGAGGAAGCCTTTCATCAGAACAGTTCCTGGCTCTCGCCATTCCCTTCCGTCATTGTGGTGCCGACATCGTGCACGGAATACTCGGTCGGCTGTGTGCCGTCGATAAAGAATTCCGGACGGCTGTTGCCCGCGCCATTCGCCAGTTTGCCGGTGCTGCGGTCGATATTAACCGTCACCACGCCTGGCGGCGGCGTCAGCGGTTGCTCAGGAACACCCGCCAGCGCGCTTTGCATATATTCATCCCACGCTGGCTGAGCGCTCTTCGCCCCACCTTCGTAGCCGGAGATCTGATCGGCAATGACGCCAGACGCCGTGGTGCGACCCAAATCGCGGCGATGGTCATCAAAACCAATCCATACTGAGGTCACCACGCCCGGGCCGTAGCCAGAGAACCAGGCATCTTTTGAACTGTTGGTGGTGCCGGTTTTTCCGCCGATATCATTGCGTTTCAAATCGCGTCCTGCGCGCCAGCCCGTTCCCATCCAGCCTGGTTCGCCGAAGATATTGGAGTTCAGCGCGCTTTTGATCAGGAATGACAGCGGCGTATTGATCACATGTGCGGCATACTGCTGGCCGGAAGCCGGTTGCTGACCCGCAGGCACCTGCTCCAGCTCTGGCTGTGGCACGGCGACATTGTTGCCTTCCTGAGAAATCGCAACGTTTTCCACGCTGTCTTCATTCATTGCCAGCGCTTTTTTGGTTTCACCGTACACTACTGGCAGGTTGCACTCGACACAGGCAATTTTCGGCTGCGCGGTAAACAGTGCCTCGCCCTGTTCGTTCTCGATTTTCTTAATGAAATACGGATCGATCAGGAAGCCGCCGTTTGCCATCACTGCATAGCCGCGTACCAGCTGCATCGGGGTAAAGGACGCGGAGCCGAGCGCCAGCGATTCGGTATGCACGATATTCTGTGACGGGAAGCCAAAGCGCTGCAGGTACTCTGCGGCGTAGTCGACACCCATCGCACGCATCGCACGTACCATCACCACGTTTTTCGATTCCCCCAGACCCTGACGCAGACGGATCGGACCATCATAGCGCGCCGGTGAGTTTTTCGGCCGCCAGTCGGAACCGGCACCCGCATCCCAGCGTGAGATCGGCACATCATTCAGAATCGAGGCGAGGGTTAAACCACGGTCCATTGCTGCGATGTACAGGAACGGTTTGATATTCGAACCGACCTGGCGCAGCGCCTGGGTAGCGCGGTTAAATTTGCTCTGGTTGAAGTCGAAGCCACCGACCAGCGCACGTACCGCACCGTCCTGTGGATCGAGCGACACCAAGGCGGAGTTGACGTCCGGCACCTGAGCCAGCCACCAGGCATCCTTCACTTTGCGCACCCAGACCTGCTGGCCAGGCTGCACTACCTGCGTCACGCTGCCAGGCGTCGCGCCCTGCAACGTGTCTGATTTGTACGGACGCGCCCAGCGCATACCGGCCAGTGGCAGCGAAACCTGGCTGCCATCACGCATCACGGCAATCGCTTCATCACGGCTGGTGGAGGTCACAACCGCTGGCAACAGCGGGCCATAGGTTGGCTGACCTTTCAGTGTTTCAAGGATCTTGCTGTGTCCCCACGCGGCTTCACCCACTCGCCACAACACTTTTTCCGGGCCGCGGTAGCCATGGCGCATATCGTAAGCCATCACGTTATTGCGCACGGAATCCTGCGCTGCGAGCTGCAGCTTACGGGTTACCGTGGTGGTGACGCGGTAGCCATCTTCATAAGCATTGTCGCCATAGCGCTTGATCATCTCCTGGCGCACCATTTCCGTCAGGTAAGGGGCAGAGAAGGCGATTTCCGGGCCGTGATAGCTGGCAACCAGTGGCTCATAGCGTGCTTCGTTATATTGCGCCTGGGTGATGTAGCTCTGGTCGAGCATACGCGCCAGCACCACATTACGGCGGGCAACCGCGCGATCGTGGGAGTAAATCGGGTTAAAGGTCGACGGCGCTTTTGGCAGACCCGCGATGGTCGCCATTTCGCTCAGCGTCAGCTGGTCAAGATTTTTACCGAAATAGACTTGCGCGGCTGCACCCACGCCATAAGCGCGATAACCGAGGTAGATCTTGTTCAGGTACAGCTCGAGGATCTCATCTTTCGACAGCAGCTGCTCAATGCGCACCGCCAGGAACGCTTCCTTAATCTTACGCATCAGAGTGCGTTCAGGGCTCAGGAAGAAGTTACGCGCCAGCTGTTGGGTAATGGTACTCGCGCCCTGTGAGGCATGGCCGGACATCAGCGCGACACTGGCGGCACGGAAAATACCAATAGGGTCGACGCCGTGGTGTTCATAGAAACGGCTGTCTTCGGTGGCGATAAACGCCTTCACCATCACCGGCGGCATCTGCTGCAGTGTCAGCGGAATACGGCGTTTCTCACCGTACTGGGCGATCAGCTCGCCATCGGCGCTGTAGACCTGCATTGGCGTCTGCAGTCGGACGTCTTTCAGTGTGTTGACGTCGGGCAGCTGTGGCTCAATGTATTTGTACAAACCATAAACCGAGCCAGCTCCCAGCAAAATGCAACACACTGCAAGGATCAATAAATACTTTACGAACTTCACCTGAGATTTCCCATTTAATGTCGTTTGGGCAGTTTATAAACAATCGCGCGGTAGTATAAAGGCAAGCCAGTAGCTTTGATACATCCATCGCACCTGAAGTGCTAAGTGGCAGGAATGACTGCTTACACATCAGGCGGTTGGCGACATTCTGCGTTGCGAAAATCGGACAGCAACGATGACGATAAGGAGATCATGTGCAAATGGTTTTTTCCCCCTGGCAAATTGGTCTGGATATCCAGAACGGGCAGCTGTGCGCACTGGGCATCCAGCGCCGCCGCAGCGGCTGGCAGTTGCGACACTGGTGGCGGCATGATTTGCCGCCCGACACGTTACGCCATGGCGCACTGCAACGCGCCGCTGAACTGACCCGCGTCCTGCAATGCTGGCGCAAGCACCTGTCGCGGCATATCTCTCTGCGGGTTGGGTTGCCGCCACAACTGGCGCTGCAATGCCAGATTGCCTTACCTCCGCAACCGCTGGCAGAACCCGCGCTGGGCCTGTATGTGCGTGCCGCTGCACGGCGTTTTTTCCCCGTAGAACTGGACGCACTGGCGCTGGACTACCGTGCCATGCCGGCTCAGCCTGGCCAGCTGTGCGTCACCGCTGCACGGCGCGAGATGCTGGAGCAGTGGCTAACCTGTTTCACTGCCGCAGGATTGTTGCCGCAGGTGTTTGAGCTGAACACCGCAGCAATGTGCGCACTGGCGCAGGTGCTGGCGCTGGAGGAGGGAACTGCGCTGGTGCACCGCCTGAACGACCACTGGCTGTGGTTTGCGCCGCAGCTGGCACAACCCTGCGGCTGGTGCAGCCATGACGATGCGACGGACTACGCGGCTTTGCGCCAGCGCTACCTGCCCGATGTGGCGCTGATTTATTACAGCGCTGCGGAGCAGGAGTCGCTGCCGGACGGCGCGCGGGAACTATTGCCACTGGCTGCATTGCAGCAACTGCAGCCGCCGTTGCCCGCCTGGAGCGGCAGTTTTGCCCAGGCGACCGGTCTGGCTCTGCGCCCGGAGGACTGAGCATGATATGGGTAAATTTACTGCCCTGGCGTGAACGGCAACGGGCGGCACGGTTGCGCAACGACGGTATTGTACTGCTGGCGATGATGCTGACGGGTGGTGCGCTGCTGGTGGTGTTGTATCTGCAGCTTGCAGCAGACAATCGCCACTGGCGGCAGCAGATTGAGCAGCGCCAGCGGGCGCTGACCGTGGCGGACAGCCTGGCACAGCAACTGGCTGAAGCGCAGCTCCAGCATCAGGGACTGCTGGAGCGTCAGCAACGGCAGCAGCGGCAGCAACAACTGAACCAGCGCTGGCAGCAGTTTGTGCACTCGCTGCCGCAACTGTTGCCAGAGTATTTGTGGCTGACCAGTTTCGTGCAGGCACCCTCTGGTGTGCAGATCAGCGGTATCAGCCAGCAACTGAACGATGTGGACAGGCTGCGCCAGCAGCTACTCACTCAGCCCCTGTTGCAGCAGGTGAGCACTGGCAACATTGAACGCCTGCCTGATGGCGGTTTGCAATTCAGCATTCGCGCTGCGCTGCAGGAGGGAAACAGTGATGAGTGAGTGGTTACTACGCTGGCAATATCTGCCACGCCAGTGGCAGTGGTTAACGATGACTGTCTTGCCGCTGGTGGTGATACTGGTGCTGGCCTGTGGATGGCTGCAACCGTTGCGTTCCGCCAGTGCCGCGCTGGCGCAGCAGTCTCTGCAATTGCAGCAACGCTATGACGCGAGGATGGCGCAGCTGCGCAGCCAGCCAGAGCTGGCGATACAACGCCAGCAGAATCAGCAGTTACTTCAGGCATTACAGGCGCAGGAGCACCAGCACTTCAGTCTGGTGACGCTGATGCAGAGTGGTGCGGCGCTGGATAAGTGGCAGCCAGCCGCGCAGGGCGGTGAACTGACACTGCTGCTCAGCTGGCCACAGTTTCAACACACCATCGTCTGGCTGGCATCGCGGCGACCGCCGGTAATGATTAATTCGTTGTCGTTGCAGCGCAGCGGTGAACAGCTGCGTATGGCGCTCAGCCTGGGGCTTATGGATGAAAAGTAGACTGGCGGCTGTTGCCATCGTGCTGCTGGGTGCTTCTGTCAGTGCACGTGATCCGTTTTCTCCGCTGACTCTGGCTCGCTGCCAGCAACAGACGCCTGAACTCAGTCAGTGGCGTCTGCAGGGCATTATTGGTCGGGTGGGCGACTACCATGGCTGGCTGCGCTCGCCGCAGGGAAAGGGCGTGCGGGTGACGCCAGAAAGCCTGTTGCCTCTTTATCCATGGCAGATCAGTGAAATCAGTGCCCTTGCGCTGCATTTACACACCGGACAACTCTGCGCCCGGCAGCAATTTAGCTGGCACTTACAAGGACGTTTATATGAAAAGATGATGATCGTGATGCTGCTGTTGCTGAGTCCTTCAGGGCGCAGCAGTGATACCGCCATTTCCCTGGCGTTTGATGATGCGCCTGTCGAGCAGGTATTGCAGGCACTGGCGGATTACCAGCAGCTAAATCTGATGGTGGCGCCAGGAGTGAGCGGTAAGCTTTCTCTGCGGCTGAAAGCGGTTTCCTGGAAGCAGGCGCTGGGTTTAATCACCCGTATGGCGCAGCTGACGGTTGAGACCGAAGGCAATGTGATGCTGGTGTATCCCGCCAGCTGGCAGCAGGAGAAGCAACAACGGGAAGCGCAGCGCGCCGAAGAGCAGCAACTGACATTGCCGCTGGAGACGCGTGTGCTGGCGCTGCTGCATGCGGATGCCACCAGTGTCAGCAACAGCCTGCTGGCGCAGCAGGCAAAGCTGATGACGCCGCGTGGCAGCGTAACGGTGGATACCCGCACCAACGCCTTATTGCTGCGGGATACCGCGGCTGCGCTGCAACAGACAGAACAGTGGGTGCGTGCGCTGGATGTACCGCTGGAACAGATCGAACTGGCGGCGCATATCGTCACCATCAGCGAGGATAATCTGCGCGAGCTGGGTGTCAGCTGGGGCGTGAGCAGCGAAGAGCAGATTACGCGCGCGCTGCGTGCCAGTCCTCGGGGCATCGATCTGGGTGTCAGCAAACCGACGTTTACCGCCGGATTCCATCTTGCCAGGCTGGATGGCCGTTTGCTCGACCTGGAACTGAGCGCGCTGGAACGTGAAAACCAGATTGAGATTATCGCCAGCCCGCGGCTGTTTACCTCACATCAGCAGCCTGCCAGCATCAAGCAGGGAACGGAGCTGCCGTATGAAGTGTCGAGTGGCAGTAACGGCTCGAGCACCATGGAGTTTAAGGAAGCCGTATTAGGCATGGAGGTGACGCCCAGCATCCAGCCCAACGGACGGATTATGCTGAAACTGCGTATCAGTCAGAACGTCCCCGGGCGCAACCTGCATGGCGGGGAGATAGAAGTATTAACCATCGACAAACAGGAAATCGAAACCCAGGTCATTCTGAAAGATGGCCAGACGCTGGCGCTGGGGGGTATTTTTCAGCAGGAGCGCGCCAGCGGGCGCGACAAAGTCCCCTTACTGGGTGATATCTCGCTGCTGGGCGCGCTGTTTCGCCATGATGTCCGCTAGCAGAAGCGCCGTGAGCTGGTGATTTTTATTACGCCACGCCTGGTTCGTGATGACTGATCTATTTTGCTGATAAATGCACCCCAGATGCAGGTTTTTTCGTTGATTGCTAACATATGCGTTTGACGCAAAGGCGGATTTAGCTTACAAGGTTTAGCGATTTTGCATCTCTGGACCTGGCGTCCAGGTGAGAAAGGCTGAAATGTGCCAATGCATAACCCGTTTTATATCGCGCTGCAGCAGCCCTGCGCTGCTGGTGACATCGGTCAGATAAATAAAGCGGACTGAAACGCGCCGAGACAAGCGCGCCATGAGCAGGCAATTTATTCGGTTGCCAAACTACCTTGAGTGTTGAGATAATTTTCCGTCTGACTCTTGCACTATCGCTCATGAGGTTTCAGTTCATGTCCCGCCAGCGTAATTATCGTTGCACGCGGGGTATCATCAACGAATTGTCTTAGTAATACCGAAAAAATGGCAGAGAAACGCAATATCTTTCTGGTTGGGCCTATGGGTGCCGGCAAAAGCACTATTGGTCGTCAGTTAGCTCAGCAACTCAATATGGAGTTTTTCGACTCTGATCAAGAAATTGAGCGACGTACCGGAGCGGATGTGGGCTGGGTGTTCGACGTTGAAGGTGAAGAAGGTTTTCGCGATCGCGAAGAAAAAGTCATCAATGAACTCACCGAAAAACAGGGCATTGTGCTGGCAACTGGCGGCGGCTCGGTTAAATCACGTGAAACCCGTAATCGTCTCTCCGCCCGCGGCGTAGTGGTGTATCTGGAAACCACGATCGAAAAGCAGCTGGCACGCACGCAGCGTGACAAAAAGCGTCCATTGCTGCAGGTGGATGAACCGCCACGTGAAGTGCTGGAAGCCCTAGCGAAAGAACGCAATCCACTGTACGAAGAAATTGCCGATGTGACGATTCGTACCGACGATCAGAGCGCCAAAGTGGTGGCGAACCAGATCATCAGCATGCTGGAAAAGAACTGATTAACGTCAATACCTGCCCTGATAACGGGCAACACAAATAGGGTTATACAGCGTCATGGAGAGGATCACCGTCACTCTGGGGGAAAGAAGTTACCCCATTACCATCGCTGCCGGACTGTTTAACGATCCGGCTTCTTTTTGGCCGCTGAAAGCGGGCGATCAGGTGATGCTGGTCACGAACCAGACGCTGGCTCCTCTCTATCTTGATAAGCTGCGTCATCTGCTGGAAAACGCTGGTGTGAAAGTCGACCAGGTGATTCTGCCGGATGGCGAGCAGTACAAAACCCTGGCGGTTATGGACCAGGTCTTTACCGCATTGCTGCAAAAACCGCACGGCCGTGATACCACTCTTGTCGCCCTTGGCGGCGGTGTGATTGGCGATTTGACCGGCTTTGCCGCCGCCAGTTATCAGCGTGGCGTGCGTTTTATCCAGGTGCCGACCACCCTGTTGTCACAGGTTGATTCCTCCGTCGGTGGCAAAACCGCCGTTAACCATCCCCTTGGCAAAAATATGATTGGCGCCTTCTACCAGCCTGCATCGGTAGTGGTCGATCTCGACTGTCTGCAGAGTCTGCCTGCGCGCGAACTGGCATCAGGGCTGGCGGAAGTGATCAAATACGGCATCATTCTCGATGGCGAGTTCTTTAACTGGCTGGAGCAGAATCTGGATGCCCTGCTGGCGCTGGATGGCGCGGCAATGGCGTATTGCATTCGTCGCTGCTGTGAGCTGAAAGCCGACGTGGTGGCCGCTGATGAGCGCGAAACCGGTCTGCGTGCCCTGCTGAACCTCGGCCATACTTATGGTCATGCGATTGAAGCGCATATGGGCTATGGCAACTGGCTGCATGGCGAAGCGGTGGCGGCGGGCATGGTGATGGCCGCGCGCACGGCGGAACGCCTGGGGCAGTTCAGCACGGCGGATACCGACCGTATTATTGCCCTGCTGACGCGTGCAGGCTTGCCGGTTAATGGACCGCAAGCAATGCAACCCAATGACTACCTGCCGCATATGATGCGCGATAAGAAAGTGCTGGCGGGCGAATTGCGTCTGGTGCTGCCGTGTGCAATTGGCAAAGCCGAAGTGCGTGCAGGCGTGGCACATGATATCGTGCTGGCAGCGATTCAGGATTGCCAGCAATCTTGAGATAAAGTCGGCAGTTGCCGAACTGAACAGGTTGTAAATACCGCGAACGGATGTGGTGGCGCATACCGTGAACGGGAGGAGGTTGAAATGGACGAGTTTAAACCGGAAGACGAGTTAAAACCTGATACCAGTGACCGGCGTCCGACGCGGCCACGCAAAACGTCTTCGGCACCGAAGATTGCCGTTTCCCGTCAGCATATGATGATGGGTATTGGTATTTTGGTGCTGTTACTGCTGGTGATTGGCATTGGTTCGGCGCTGAATGGCCCGAGCGAGAAGCCGCAGGGGCAGCAGGCGGCCAGTGGCATGGCTGGCAGCACGGGTGCGGAAAAGAGTATCGATCTTTCTGGTTCCACTTCCATGAGCGGTCAGGGCAGCGAAACGCAGCCAGCACCGTCAACGGCGGCCAATGCGCCCGCACAGAGCAGCGATGCCCAGCAGGCATTAAGCGGTTCACCGATTTCTTCGACGCCAACGCAGGCGCAGACGATCCCCGCTCCAGAGAACCAGCAGCGTGTTGAGCTGCCTGGCGATCTGAATAATGCGCTGGCATCGCAGCAGGATCAGGTTAACGCCGCCGCGCAGGGCGCCAGCAGCACGCTGCCAACCGCGCCGGCAACCGTGAGCGGTGCACAACCGCAGGCGGTGAAACCGCTGCAGCCACACCAGACGGCGCAGCATCCGGCTAGCACGCAGCCGCATAAAGTGGCACCGGCTAAACCTGCGGCCAGTAAGCCAGTGGAGAAAGCGAGCAAACCGGCAGCGACTGCCAGTCATGCCAGCGCGTCCACGCCGAGTGGCAACTACACGCTGCAGTTAAGCAGTGCCTCGCGTTCCGATACGCTGAACGCCTGGGCGAAAAAACAGAATCTGAACGGCTATCACGTGTATAAAACCACGCGTAATGGCCAGCCCTGGTATGTGCTGGTGAGCGGTTCTTACGCTACTCCAGCCGATGCCAAACGGGCGGTGGCTTCCCTGCCTGCTGAAGTGCGCGCCCAGAACCCCTGGGTGAAGCCAGTCAGCCAGGTGAAAAAAGAGTCCGTTAATTAATCAGCAGGGGCCGTGATGGCGCGGCCCCGGCATGACATTTGCGCGCAGAAATGCTGTCGGTCCATCCACAGCCAGAAGAATGAAAGTAACCAACGACGGCATGAAAAAAAATCGCGCTTTTTTGAAATGGGCGGGTGGCAAATACCCGCTGCTGGATGATATTCGACGTCATCTGCCGGAAGGTGACTGTCTGGTGGAACCCTTTGTGGGGGCAGGTTCGGTATTTCTCAATACCGATTACCCGCGCTACGTACTGGCGGATATCAACAGTGACCTGATTAACCTGTACAACATCGTCAAAACCCGCACCGACGAGTTTATCGCTGATGCCCGCCAGCTGTTTACCCCGCAGGCGAATGAGTCGGAGTTTTACTACGCGCGGCGCAACGAGTTTAACGCCAGCCGTGACCCGTACCAGCGTGGATTGTTGTTTATCTATCTTAATCGTCACTGCTACAACGGCTTGTGCCGTTATAACCTGAGCGGTGAATTCAATGTGCCGTTTGGCCGCTACCGCAAGCCGTATTTTCCTGAAGAGGAGCTGTACTGGTTTGCTGAGCGAGCACAAAAAGCGACCTTTGTCTGCGAATCTTACGATGTTACCCTGAACGCAGCGCGTGCGGGGTCGGTGGTGTATTGTGACCCGCCCTATGCGCCGCTGTCGGCGACGGCGAACTTTACCGCGTATCACACCAACAGCTTTAGCCTGCGTGAACAGCAGCATCTGGCGGAACTGGCGGCCAGACTGGCGCAGGAAAGCCGTATTCCGGTACTGATTTCTAACCATGATACTGCGCTGACACGCCAGTGGTATCAGGACGCCGTTCTGCATGTGGTAAAAGCGCGGCGCTCGATCAGCCGCAGTATTAATGGTCGCAGTAAAGTGGACGAACTACTGGCGCTGTATCGTTAACAGCGCGTTTTGTCCGCAATCTGACAATTGTCTCTGCGCCTGTGACAGACGCATAAACTGGGAGAAACGGATGAAACAATTTTTGCTGGCTCCATCGATTCTGGCGGCGGATTTTGCCCGTCTGGGCGAAGACACCGCCAAAGCGCTGGCAGCAGGCGGCGATGTGGTGCATTTCGATGTGATGGATAATCATTACGTCCCCAATCTGACGATGGGCCCGATGGTGCTGAAAGCGCTGCGCGACTACGGTATTACCGCGCCTATCGATGTGCATCTGATGGTGAAGCCGGTTGATCGTCTGATCCCGGATTTCGCCAAAGCTGGCGCGACTTATATCACCTTCCATCCTGAAGCCTCCGAACATGTCGACCGTACCCTGCAGCTGATTAAAGAGCACGGCTGCAAAGCGGGGCTGGTTCTCAACCCTGCGACTCCGCTGAACGTTCTCGAATACGTGATGGACAAGCTGGATATCATTCTGCTGATGTCCGTTAACCCGGGCTTTGGCGGCCAGTCGTTTATTCCCGGCACCCTGGATAAACTGCGCCAGGTACGCCAGCTGATTGATAACAGCGGCTACGATATTCGCCTGGAAGTGGATGGCGGCGTCAAGATCGACAATATTCGCGAAATCGCAGCGGCCGGGGCTGACATGTTTGTCGCCGGTTCCGCGATTTTTGGTCACCCTGACTATAAGAAAGTGATCGACGATATGCGTGCAGAACTGGAGAAAGCCAATGGCTCATTTCACTGATATTCGCGCTCTGGCATTTGACCTCGACGGTACGCTGGTGGACAGCGCGCCAGGCCTCGCCAGCGCAGTTGATCAGGCGTTACAGGCGATGCAGTTGCCGGCACCGGGTGTGGATCGTGTTGCCACCTGGATTGGCAATGGTGCCGATATTATGGTGGAGCGCGCACTGACGTGGGCGTTGCAGCAGGCACCGCAGGCAGACCAGATTCGTGATGCGCGCGTATTGTTTGATAAATATTATGCCGAGACGGTAGAGAGCGGCAGCCAGCTGTTCCCCCATGTCGCCGAAACGCTGGCTGCGCTGGCCGCACACAAACTGCCGCTGGCGGTGGTGACCAACAAGCCGACGCCATTTGTCGCGCCGCTGCTGCGCGCGCTGGGCATCGAGCAGCACTTTTCGCTGATTATCGGCGGTGATGACGTGGTGGCGAAAAAGCCGCACCCTGCGCCGCTGTTTCTGGTGCTGGGCAAGTTTGGTCTGCTGCCACAGGAGTTATTGTTTGTTGGTGATTCGCGCAATGATATTCTGGCGGCACAGGCGGCGGGTTGCCCCTGTGTGGGGATGACCTTCGGTTATAACTATGGTGAATCGATCACCACCAGTAATCCGGGCCTCGCTCTGGACGATTTCAACGATCTTCTGCCCGCATTAGGGCTGTAATTATCAGGACAGGAATGTATGAGCAAACCCATCGTATTTAGCGGCGCACAGCCTTCAGGTGAACTGACCATTGGTAACTACATGGGTGCGCTGCGTCAGTGGGTACAGATGCAGGACGATTTCCACTGCATTTACTGTATCGTCGATCTGCACGCTATCACTGTGCGTCAGGACCCGGTCGCGCTGCGCAAAGCCACACTGGATACGCTGGCGCTCTATCTGGCCTGCGGCATTGACCCGAAAAAAAGCACCATCTTCGTCCAGTCGCATGTGCCGGAGCACACGCAGCTGAGCTGGGTGCTGAACTGCTATGCCTACTTCGGCGAACTGAGCCGTATGACGCAGTTTAAGGACAAATCCGCGCGCTATGAAGAGAACATCAACGCCGGTCTGTTTGATTATCCGGTACTGATGGCGGCAGATATTCTGCTGTATCAGACCAATCAGGTGCCTGTGGGTGAAGATCAGAAGCAGCATCTGGAACTGAGCCGCGATATTGCTGCGCGCTTTAACGCCCTGTATGGCGACGTGTTTAAGATCCCTGAGCCGTTTATTCCGAAGTCTGGCGCACGCGTGATGTCACTGCTGGAGCCGACCAAGAAGATGTCCAAGTCTGACGATAACCGTAATAACGTTATCGGCCTGCTGGAAGATCCGAAGTCGGTGGTGAAAAAGATTAAACGTGCTGTCACTGACTCCGAAGAGCCGCCAGTAGTGCGCTATGACGTGAAAGAGAAGGCCGGGGTATCAAACCTGCTGGATATTCTCTCTGGCGTCACCGGCAAGACCATTGCTGAGCTGGAGCAGGAGTTCGACGGCAAAATGTATGGTCACCTGAAAGGTGCGGTCGCGGATGCGGTATCTGGCATGCTGACTGAGCTGCAGGAGCGTTTCCATACTTACCGTAACGATGAAGCTTTCCTTGAGCAGGTGATGCGTGAGGGCGCGGAAAAAGCGCGTGCGCTGGCACAGCCGACGCTGAGCAAAGTGTATGAAGCGGTAGGATTTGTCGCGAAGCCGTAAGTGATTGTGATGAAAAAAGCCCGGTTATGACCGGGCTTTTTTTATTGTCTCATCCCGCCTGCTCCAGTGAAAGAGGCGCGGGGCGGAGGGCAATTAGTGCGCTGCCGCATGCCCATGCTGGCGATGCTTAGTGACAAAGCCCAGCAGCAGACACATCACAAACACCACCGCATACAGGCCATTCGCCGTTGCCAGCGCAGCATGTGCGCCACCTGTCGCCACAATCGGGCCGGTAACCACGAAGGTCAGCATGGTGCCAACGGTGCCGCAGGTCAGAATAAAGTTCACCAGCTTTGGTGAAGAGACTTTGGTCTGCTGCGAGCCCAGCGTAATGATGGTGGTGTAGATGGCGCTGGAGCCGAAGCCAAGCGCGATAATAATCCACTTCAGCATTGCCGCATCGCTGCTGCTGACAAACCAGTACATCAGCAGGGTTGCCAGCGCGGCCAGCAGCGTCAGGATACGTTGCAGGTCGAAGAAGCGCAGCACAAAGCTGAACACCCACATACCCACCATATAGGCAGTCCAGAAGTTACCGACCAGCTGACCGGCAGCGACGATATCCATGCCCATGGTTTTGGTGGCGTACTCTGGCACCCAGGAGATAAAGCCCAGCTGACCGAGGATGTAGCACAGTGCGGCAACTGACAGGAACAGTACGCCGACGCCCCATTTCTCTTTGTTGACCGGTTGGTCGTCATGCGCTTTTTTACCCAGTACCGGGAAGTCAGTTTTCAGCGACAGAATAAAGATGGCGACATAAATCAGACCGATGCAGGCGTAGACCCAGTACCACGGCAGCTGGCGCGCCAGCAGCACGCCGGCAATAATCGGGAACACGGTGCCCGCCATGCTGAAGAAGGAGTCGGTAAACAGCAGGCGTGCGCCGCGCTGACGTCCTTCATACAGATGCGTGATCAGGAAAGTACCGATCGACATGGTGATACCACTCACCACACCCAGCACAAACATACACAGTGAGAACACGCTCAGGCTGTGGCTGGTCATCAGGCCTGCCACCGCAAGGATCATCAGCACAAAGCCGAAGATCAGCTGGCGTTTCAGAGGAATAATTTCCATCAGCCAGGCGTTGAGGAACACGGCGGCGAGGATGCCAGCGTTCAGGAAGGTAAAGGTATTGCTCATTTGCGATACCGGCATCTGGAAATAGTCAGCGATATTGCCCAGCACCATCCCGGTCACAATCACCAGGGCACCGGTCAGTGCATAGGAGAAAAAGCTAATCCAGGTAAGCGCAATGCGGTTACGATTTGTCATGTTGGAGACCTGTGGAGTCAATGGAACCTGTGGCGATTAAGCTCAGGGGAAGCAGCAGAATTGTAAAGTTATCTGTGACGGGTTTAAATCTTTATTGCAAACGTTTTCGTAGTTTTCACATTTAGTGTGACGTCGATCACCAATTGAGCGTGCGACACCGCATCTTATTGACGTTGTGGGCTAAGTAAATATAGGTAAAACACTGGCTCTTACATAACAGGCTCTTTAGAATCAATGTCGGTTTTTGTGCCTGTGGCCCCCAGTAAGGAATCGTTCATGTTGAAAAGTACTCTGACAGCGGTTGCGACCGTTTTTGCGCTGTCCACTATTGCCACCTCCGCCTTCGCTGCGAAAGGTGATACGCACGTCCTGTTAACCACTTCGGCTGGCAATATCGAACTCGAACTTGATAATCAAAAAGCCCCGATTTCGGTGAAGAACTTTGTTGATTACGTGAATAACGGTTTTTATAACAACACCACTTTCCATCGTGTGATCCCAGGCTTTATGGTGCAGGGCGGTGGTTTTACGCAAGATATGCAGCAGAAAGCGGTGAACGCGCCGATTAAAAATGAAGCGGATAACGGTCTGCGCAACACCCGCGGCACCATTGCGATGGCGCGTACTGCCGAGAAAGACAGCGCGACCAGCCAGTTCTTTATCAACGCTGCGGACAATGCCTTCCTCGACCACGGGCAGCGTGATTTCGGTTATGCGGTATTTGGTAAAGTGGTGAAAGGCATGGATGTTGCCGACAAAATTTCTCAGGTGAAAACCGAGAATATTGGGCCTTATCAGAATGTGCCAAGCAAACCGATTGTGATCCTCTCCGCTAAAGTCCTGCCGTAATCTTTCCGCCGCCGCTCAGCGGCGGCCTGCTTTTCACCTCCGGCAGAGCTGGCGTTTGCTGCATATACTTACAGCAGACCCAACCGGCCACGGAGGTTCAATGAACAAGAAGCTGACCGATAAGCAGAAAGCCGCGCTCTGGGCGCAGCAGCAGAATGCCAATTTTCAGGCCAGCACGCGTCTGGAAGGCTATGACAGCGAGCTGGTCACGCTGTCTCCGGCGGAAGTGGCGCAACGCCTGCAGGCGTTGAGGAGGCACTATGAGCGCTAACGCCATGTCTGCACGCGACCCCTATTACTGGCAGGACATCAGCGTGCTGAAGAACCGACTGCAAATCCGCGAAGCGCAGCGGCTGCAGCAGGCTGAGCTGGAGTTCAGTGCCCTGCGCGCAGCCACCATCGAACTCAGTACGCCGAATTTTGGTCTGCCCTTCCTCTGTGCTCTGCATCGTACTTTATTCCAGGATGTCTATGACTGGGCCGGGCAGCTGCGCAAGATCGATATCTGGATCGATAACACCCCGTTCTGCCATTTCGAATACCTTGAAAAGCAGGGTAATACGCTGATGGCGGCGCTGAATGCGGAAAACAACCTTACCGGGCTGGATGTCGAGCCGTTTATTGCCCGTCTGGCGCACTACTACTGTGAAATTAATATGTTGCACCCGTTCCGGGAAGGCAATGGCCGGGCGCAGAGACTGTTCTTCGAACAGCTGGCGCTGCATGCGGGTTATCTGATTGACTGGCGACACGTTGAGCGTGAGGAGTGGCTGCAGGCCAATCGCGCGGGCGTCGGCGGCGATCTGCAGGGACTGACGGATATCTTCCGCAAAGTGGTAAGCACGCCGGAGTAAGGTGCTAGAATGGCGGCCTGTTTCGAGTTGTGCCCGGATTCCGCATGCTGCTGCTTATCGATAACTACGATTCCTTTACCTGGAATCTCTACCAATATTTCTGCGAACTGGGCAGTGATGTCTGCGTGCGCCGCAATGATGAGATCACGCTGGATGAGATCGCGGCGTTGCGGCCCGATCATCTGGTGATCTCGCCGGGTCCCTGTACGCCGGATGAATCCGGTATTTCGCTGGAAGCCATTCGCCATTTTGCCGGAACATTACCGATTCTGGGGGTCTGCCTCGGTCATCAGGCGATTGCACAGGCTTTTGGTGGCCGGGTGGTGCGCGCACGTCAGGTCATGCATGGCAAAACGTCGGCGATTGAACACAATGACGGTGGCGTGTTTGCCGGCTTAAATCATCCGCTGACCGTCACGCGTTACCATTCACTGATCGTCGAGCGTGATTCCCTGCCGGAATGCTTTGACGTGACCGCCTGGAGCCTGCGTGACGGGCAGCCGGACGAGATTATGGGCTTCCGCCATCGCACGCTGCCGCTGGAAGGGGTGCAGTTTCACCCGGAGAGTATTCTCAGCGAGCAGGGGCATCAGTTACTGGCTAATTTCCTGAAAGGGTAAATTTGCGTTTGCCTTTGAGTGATTTTTTATGCATATTTTGTGAGTAAAATTTCACATATCCATCGCGACAAAGATAAAGAAGAGGTAGTGAATGGCAACGGACAATACGCAGGTAACACGCGCCACATTCGATGAAGTGATTCTGCCGGTGTTTGCCCCGGCGCAGTTTGTGCCGGTAAAAGGCAAGGGCAGCCGCGTGTGGGATCAGCAGGGTAAAGAGTATATCGATTTTGCTGGCGGCATTGCGGTGACGGCACTGGGCCACTGCCATCCGGCGCTGGTGGAAACGCTGAAAACGCAGGGTGAAACCCTGTGGCATATCAGCAACGTCTTTACTAACGAGCCGACACTGCGTCTGGCCAGCAAACTGATCAAGGCCACGTTTGCCGGTCGCGTGTTCTTTGCTAACTCCGGTGCTGAAGCGAATGAAGCGGCATTTAAACTGGCGCGCTACTACGCCAGCAAAACCCACAGCCCGTACAAAAGCAAAATCATTGCTTTCCATAACGCTTTCCATGGCCGCACCCTGTTCACTGTGTCGGTAGGCGGGCAGCCAAAATACTCCGATGGTTTCGGTCCTAAACCGGCCGATATCGTGCATGTGCCGTTTAACGACCTGGCGGCGGTGAAAGCGGTGATTGACGATCACACCTGCGCCATCGTCGTCGAGCCGATTCAGGGGGAAGGTGGTGTCACCGCGGCGACGCAGGAATTTATCGAAGGTCTGCGTGCCCTGTGTGATGAACATCAGGCATTGCTGGTGTTTGATGAAGTACAGAGCGGTATGGGACGCAGCGGCAAGCTGTTTGCTTACGAACACTATAGCGTGCAGCCGGACATCCTTACCACGGCTAAAGCGCTGGGTGGCGGTTTCCCGGTCAGTGCGATGCTGACCACTCAGGAGATTGCCGCTACCATGGCGCCGGGCGTGCATGGCACCACCTATGGTGGTAACCCGTTAGCCTGCGCGATCGCGGAAACCTCTCTGGACATTATCAACACCCCTGAGGTGCTGAATGGCGTGGAAACCCGTCGTCAGCAGTTCGTCAGCGCGCTGAAAGCGCTGGACGCTGAGCTGGATGTGTTTAGCGAAATCCGGGGTAAAGGGCTGCTGGTTGGCGCCGAGCTGAAGCCGCAACATGCGGGTAAAGCGCGCGATATTTTGCACGCCGCGGCAGAGCAGGGACTGATGATCCTGAATGCCGGTAATGATGTGATCCGTTTTACCCCGTCGCTGATCATCGAGCCGACCGATATCGCCGAAGGTATGGCGCGCTTTGCCACCGCTGTTAAACAGGTGCTGGCGAAATAACCCGCCGCGCAACGTCCCTCATCAGTGAGGGACGTTCACCTCACGATTTGCGCAGTTTGCGGATAATCCAGCGTCCATGCTGCGGCCGCTGACGCCATGCCAGTGATGAGATAGTATGCATCACGCTGAGATGACCGAGAATGCGCTGCAGATGACGTTCCAGAATCGTTGTCGGGCCGGTTTGCGGCTCGTCGCGTGCTTCCAGAATATTGGTGTCCGAACCCGGACCATCATACTCCAGCCGCTGCTGGCAGCGTTGCAGGGCGATTTCACACGATTGCAGATAACGCTGCGCCAGTTCAGGCGTCAGCATGGTATGTTCGCGCGCCAGGATGGTCATGGCATTAAGATGCTCGACGATAAACTGGCTGTGTGTCACCCACAGTTTCATATCCGCCAGATAACGGTCATTAAAGGCCGGTTCCTGCATTGACTGGTTGAGTGAGTTAAACAGCGTGTTGTGCGCCTGGTTGACGCGCATACGTTGATAAGCCAGCTTATCGGCACTTTGCTCGCTACCCAGCAGCATCTGCAGGGCTTCCTGGTATGCCTCCAGCGCATCATGGGCATTCTGCCGCATCAAACCGCTTTGCCACTGCGGCCACAGCCACACCATCCCGCCGAAGGCGATCAGGCAGCCCATCACTGTATCCAGCAGGCGCGGCAGCAGAAATGCCCGCGCGCCATCCAGCGACAGCAACTGCAATGAGTACACTGCCGTCACAGTAAAACCGATGGTGGCCCAGCCATAGGCCTTGCGGATAAACAGATAGCTCACCAGGGTAATGATCAGCATCGCCAGCAGCACCCAGGGTTCTGCCACCTGGAAACGCAGCGTCGCGGCGGCAATGATCAGCCCCGCCAGCGTACCCAGCGCACGGTGCTGGATACGTACCCGCGTGGCGTTATAGCCATTCTGACTGACAAACATAATCGTCATCAGTATCCAGTACGGCTTGGGAATATTGAAGAATAGCGCCAGTGAGCTGCCAAACATCAGCATCACCGCGAAGCGACCGGCGGTACGCAGCGCGGGGGATTTGAACGAGAGATAGCTGAGCAGGGCGCGCAGTACCGGCAGCCGCCGCTGACGGTCCTCCATCAAATCGCGGCGATAGAGTGGCCGCTGAGTGCGTAACACACGCGCAATACGGCTGAAGTGATACCAGCAAAAATGGCCGACCGGATTATCGTGATGCTGGCGCGCGATTTTCTCCAGCGCGCGCAGCTGTTTGTCCATACTGAAACGCGTCGGCAGGCGGTGATAGAGAATGTCATCGGCCAGCTGACGCAGGCGTGCGGCAATCACCTGCGCGTTCCAGCGGATCACCGCTTCAGCGTGGCTTTTTTCCACCAGTTTCTGCACTTCTTCCGGCTGATGCAGACTGACGGCGATATGCTCCTGCAGATCCAGCGCCACCTGAAAGGCGCGCATCAGCCGTTTATGGCTGTTATCGCGGTTCGCTGCCAGCATATGCATCTGCTGGTAGCTGGTGGTGATCAGGTCGATGGCTTTCTGCTGGCGCGCCAGCAACGGCGGCAGCGCTTTTTCCGGATCAGTCAGCCGGGTCAGCAGGCTGTACTTGGCATCGCAGTAATCCGCCAGTTCGCGATACAGCAAGCTGAGTGATTCACGCAGCGGCTGCTCTTTCCACAGCCAGAACCAGAACCAGTTGAACACGCCATACCAGATGGTGCCGAGAATATAGAGCAGCGGCGGCTGCCAGACCGGCATATTGCCGACCAGACTGAGGGTAAAGATTGCCGCAATCAGTGATGCCGGCAACAGGCGGGCGTGCAACGGGCTCATTTCGCCCGTGACACCGAGCAGCAGCGCCATGGCGAATAAAATCACCGGCAACGGTATCTGCTGGAACGACAGCCACTGGATCAGCAGACTGCTGATGGCAAACAGGCTGCCGCCAATAATCAGGCGCTTAAAGAAGCGTTTATGCGGAGTATCGAGACCGGCAATATTGCAACAGGCGGGCACTAACGAGAACAGCAAACCTTGCTGTAAACCACCGAGCAGCAGACCAATGGCGACAGGCAAACACAACACCAGCGTCTGGCGCAGTGCGTAGTTTACTTCGGGGTGATAGATGATTCTCCGCCACATCTGCATATCAGGGGATAAAAAAACGGCGCGATAGCCAGTGCTTCACGCCGTTAGTTTAGTATGGATTAACGTGTACCGTAGACGACAATCGTTTTACCGTGTGCGGAAATCAGGTTTTGATCTTCCAGCATTTTCAGAATACGGCCAACGGTCTCACGTGAGCAGCCAACGATCTGGCCGATCTCCTGACGGGTAATTTTGATCTGCATGCCGTCCGGATGCGTCATCGCATCTGGCTGTTTCGCCAGGTTCAGCAGGGTTTGCGCGATGCGACCTGTCACATCGAGGAAAGCTAAATTGCCCACTTTCTCGGACGTGACCTGCAGACGGCGCGCCATCTGTGAAGAGAGACGCATCAAAATATCCGGGTTGACCTGAATCAGCTGGCGGAATTTTTTATAAGAAATTTCAGCGACTTCACAGGCTGTTTTGGCTCTTACCCAGGCACTGCGCTCCTGGCCTTCTTCGAAAAGACCAAGTTCGCCAATAAAATCGCCCTGGTTAAGGTAGGAGAGGATCATCTCTTTGCCTTCTTCATCCTTGATCAACACGGCGACCGCACCTTTAACGATGTAGTAGAGCGTTTCAGCTTTTTCGCCCTGATGGATCAGCGTGCTTTTGGATGGATATTTGTGAATATGGCAATGTGACAGGAACCATTCAAGAGTCGGGTCTGTTTGCGGTTTGCCGAGAACCATTCGCTTTTATCCTCTGTTGTAATCGTGCCCTAAATACAGGGAGGATTCCTTCCCTGCAGGCGTTGAAATATTCAAGCGTTTTCCTGATCAGGAAAGTTGTCCGGGCTTCTGTTCAGAGCATAGCTCATAATATTGTCCCGCTTTCGTCGTGCTTATCGATGCCGACGAAAATATTACAGCTTTGTTTGTAGCACAGCTTTCGATAAGTGTCTCCTGTTGTCTCGCTTCAGCATGACTTGCGTCGCTCCTGATTGCCTTTTTCTGCCTAAAGCGTACTCTGACGTTAACTGAATGAATTCGAGGATATTGTTATGCAGGCACGAGTGAAGTGGGTGGAAGGTTTAACATTTTTAGGAGAATCCGCATCCGGTCACCAGGTGCTGATGGATGGCAACTCCGGCGATAAAGCACCAAGCCCGATGGAAATGGTATTGATGGCGGCAGGCGGCTGCAGTGCGATCGATGTGGTATCCATTCTGCAAAAGGGCCGCAACGATGTGACCGATTGTGAAGTCAAACTGACCTCTGAACGCCGTGAAGAGGCGCCACGGATTTTTACCCATATTAATCTGCACTTTATCGTTAAGGGTAAAGGACTGGGCGATAAGGCGGTGGCGCGTGCGGTGGATCTGTCGGCTGAGAAATATTGCTCGGTGGCGATTATGCTGGGTAAAGGGGTTGAGATCACGCATAGCTATGAAGTGGTGGAGCTTTAAGTGTGGCTACGGGCAGGACTGTGAAAGGTCCTGCCGGGCTGAGATATTGCGTGTTAATTACTGCCATTATGTATAATTCGGTATTCCAGCTCACCCCTGCGGCGTATTTTATTGGTTGCATCGTATTTAAGGAAGGTGCGATTTAATCGTCAATTATGAGAACATAACCCTTTCTTTGACATAGACTTTTCACGATGCCCGCT
>NZ_CBFFRK010000044.1:0-32541 GCF_965644245.1 Erwinia sp. V71 | reverse complement strand
GGTTCCGGCAGCCTTCAGTGGTCTTTGCAGAGTTAAGACAGGCGGCTTAGCGTTGCACTTCGAACTTGAATCCGCCTAATTAGGAAATTATTTTTATGATGAGAGTGCGTCAATGTCACAACCACACGCTATATAATTAACGCGGCATTTTCAACAAAAGATAAATGGCCAGACAGATAACTAATATTTTTATATACTTCATTTAAATAAGAAGAAAACAATCTTCATGACAATTAATCATGAAAAACAATAATAACATTGATAATCAAGAAATTTCGCTAAATAATCGCAAGCATAATATAAAAGGGTTCCCGTTATTACATCCGCTAATCCGAACAGTTTTCCCTGAGAAAATTTCAGTCGTCTGACGCGTCTAAAAAGCTTACTCTTGCCCGCAACTTTTCAGGAGTTAACCATGTTACTGACTGTTCTCTATATCATCGGTATTACTGCAGAAGCGATGACTGGCGCACTGGCGGCTGGACGCCGCAGGATGGATATGTTTGGCGTCATTATTATTGCTTCCGTCACTGCCATTGGCGGCGGTTCAGTACGCGACATACTGCTCGGGCACTACCCGCTCGGCTGGGTTAAGCATCCCGAATATATCATGATCGTCGCCGCAGCCGCGGTGGTGACCACCGTCGTCGCCCCTTTGATGACCCATTTACGCAAAGTTTTCCTCGTGCTGGACGCGCTCGGCCTGGTGGTGTTTTCCATTATTGGCACCCAGGTCGCTCTCGATATGGGCCATGCCTCGATTATTGCCGCCATCAGCGCCGTGGTCACCGGTGTCTTTGGCGGTGTGCTGCGCGATATGTTCTGCAACCGCATTCCTCTGGTATTCCAGAAAGAGCTGTATGCCGGTATCGCCTTTGCCGCCAGCTGGCTGTATATCCTGCTGCTGAAAACCCCGCTGTCGCACGAGCTGGTGATCATCATCACCCTGCTGGCTGGTTTTGCCGCCCGTCTGCTGGCGTTGCGCTACAAGCTGGGCCTGCCGATTTTCAACTACCCTCATCCGGAGCACTAAGCGCAGGAGCAGGCAGGGTGACCGGCCTGCTCGCGTGTATCACTTCATCCCGTTCCTGCTGCAAAAACGTAATCAGCCGCCTGACCTCATCATGCTGTAAAAACTGGACAATACGCGCCGCCCGACCAGCACCTATACCCGGCAATTGCCGCCAGCTGGCCTCATCACGCGCCAGTAATTGTTGCCAGTCACGATCAGGCAGCGCATTTAACGCCGCAACTGGCAGCGGAACACCAAGTGCTTTCACCCAGAGCTGTAAAGGCTGCTGACGGCTGAACTGAAAGCGATGCCAGAGCTGTTGCGCGCGTTTTTCACTGATGCCCGGTACGCTCTGCAACTGCTGCTGACTAAAACGCAGCCAGGAAAACAGATGCTGAAATTCCGCCAGCGACAGGAGTTGCTGCCAGCCCGCACGGCGCAGACCAGGAATATCCAGCACATCTTTGTTGCTCAGCCAGTCGAGCCGGGCAAGAAACTGCTCGCGACACTCCGTATCAGGATGCAGGCAACTGAGCGCGTTATGCTTTTCAGGATCAGGCGTTGCGGGTACATCACGTTGCGTGACCCGCCACACAACGCGTTCAAAGCGCGGAATGCCCTGACCCGCCAGACTCACCGCAATCTGATCGCCGGGCACAATATCGGCTTCCCGCCAGCGACTCAGTGACCCCAGACTGACGCGGCGAATGGTTTTGTCATCCAGTTTTACCGGCAGGATATTCAGCACTGCCGCGATTTTCCCGGTGCGCCCAACCGGGAAATCGATCGACAACACCTCGCTGGTGATCACTGGTGGTGTATATTTCCACGCGGCAACTTCGTCCCCCTGGCCTGGCAACCAGTGCCTGCCAGCGGAGCGCTGCTCACGCTGAATCACCACACCGTCAGTGACAAAAGGCAACGGCTGGCGAAACCATGCTTCGCGCCAGCGAGCAACATCATCAGCCGTCTCTACAGGCTGTGTCCATTGAGCTTCCAGGCCAAAACCAAAACCGGCCAGCTGCTGTAATCGCTGCGCCATCGTCTCCGGTCCATCCGGCCATGCCCAGATAAAAATCCCCAGAGAGGGCAACAGCGGCGAATGACGCTGACGCATGAGCGCACCTGCCACCTGTGCACGGGCATTGGCACCGCCCATGGTTGCCTGTTGATGACCGTTCATCGGCAGATAGATCTCACCCTGTAACACCACACGTGCGCGATCTGTCGTGATATGGTGTGGTATCGCACTGATTTGGCGCACATTCTCCAGCCATGATTCTCCCTGCATCCCACTGCCACGGCTGATTGCATCCGTCAGCTGGCCCTGCCGGTAGACCAGTGTCACCGCCACGCCATCCACCTTTGGCTGCAACCAGAGCGGCGCTTTATTCTGCATCCAGCGGGCGACCGCCTGTTTATCCGCCAGTTTTTTAACCCCGGTATGGGCAATAGGGTGATTCAGCGGGCCGCCACCGGTCTGCGGTTCTCGTGGTGGTGTAGCAGGCTGAAAACAGCGCTGCCACTGCTGCAGGCGCTGGTGCAGGCTGTCATACAGCGCATCATCGATCGGGCTGCCGCCCTGCTGATAGTAATCCTCGTCCCACTGAGTTAACTGTTGTTCCAGCTGCTTAATTTCTTCGCTGGCCGTCGCTGGTGTCCAGACCGGGCAGATAGCCCACCCGGCGGAACTGAACAGAACCACCACTATTAACCACCATCGCATCCCTGCCATTTTGTCTCTCCGCTATACGTCCGCACTCAGTTAACGGCGACACAGCAACAAACGCCAGTGGCGATAGTCAAACGTGAAAAGTGCTACGCAACGTTTTTCTGCAAACCCTGAAAACCGCACAAAACAGTGCGTAATATGTTCCATTAATAAAGAAAAAACGCAGCGGTAAGGTGCAAACGCTGCATGGCGGGCGGAAGCTGTGTATACTGTGCAGGAAACAGACTCCGCATTTTAAAACACTTCAAGAAAAATCATGGCGCAAGGCACACTTTTTATTGTTTCCGCACCGAGTGGCGCGGGTAAATCCAGTCTGATTCAGGCGCTGCTGAAAACGCAGCCGCTGTACGACACGCAGGTATCCATTTCGCATACCACGCGTAATGTGCGCCCTGGCGAAAATCACGGCGAGCATTACTTCTTCGTTTCAAAAGCCGAATTTGAAACGATGATTGCTGAAGATACTTTCCTTGAGCACGCTGAAGTTTTTGGCAACTACTACGGCACTTCGCGTAAAGCGATTGAGCAGGTGCTGGCGACGGGTGTGGATGTTTTTCTGGACATCGACTGGCAGGGCGCGCAGCAGATTCGGCAAAAAATGCCGCAGGCACGCAGTATCTTTATTCTGCCGCCATCAAAAGATGAACTCGACCGCCGTTTGCGTGGCCGTGGGCAGGACAGCGAAGAGGTGATCGCGAAGCGCATGGCACAAGCCGTGGCGGAGATGAGCCACTACGCCGAGTACGATTATTTAATTGTGAATGATGATTTTGATCTGGCGCTGTCCGATCTGAAGAACATTATTCGTGCTGAGCGTCTGCGCATGAGCCGTCAAAAAGCCCGGCATGATGCTTTAATCAGCAAACTATTGGCAGACTGAAGACAGTTTCAGTATGATGCCGAGTCATTTCGTCACCCGTGGAGTATCACACATATGGCACGCGTAACCGTACAGGACGCAGTAGAGAAAATTGGCAACCGTTTTGACCTGGTTCTGGTCGCTGCACGTCGCGCACGTCAGATGCAGGTTGGCGGTAAAGATGCCCTGGTTCCGGAAGAAAACGATAAAGCGACCGTTATCGCTCTCCGTGAAATCGAAGAAGGCCTGATCACCAACCAGATTCTGGATGTACGTGATCGTCAGGAGCAGCAAGAGCAGGAAGCCGCTGAATTACAGGCTGTGACTGCTATCGCTGAAGGTCGTCGTTAATTAGCTGCCAGAAGGCTCGCCTTGTATCTGTTTGAAAGCCTCAATCAGCTGATTGAAAAATACTTGCCTGAGGACCAGATTAAGCGCCTCAAGCAAGCTTATCTTGTTGCACGTGATGCCCACGAGGGACAGACACGCTCCAGCGGTGAGCCTTATATCACCCACCCGGTTGCCGTTGCCTGTATTCTTGCGGAAATGAAGCTCGACCATGAAACACTCATGGCCGCGCTTCTGCATGACGTCATTGAAGACACCCCCGCCACTTACCAGGATATGGAACAGCTGTTTGGCAAAAGTGTTGCCGAACTGGTGGAAGGCGTCTCCAAGCTGGACAAACTGAAGTTCCGCGACAAGAAAGAGGCGCAGGCAGAAAACTTTCGCAAGATGATCATGGCGATGGTGCAGGATATCCGCGTCATTCTGATCAAGCTGGCCGACCGTACCCACAATATGCGCACGCTGGGCTCATTGCGCCCGGATAAACGGCGTCGTATCGCGCTGGAAACGCTGGAGATTTACAGTCCTCTGGCCCACCGCCTGGGTATCCATCATCTGAAAACCGAGCTGGAAGAGCTGGGTTTTGAAGCGCTCTACCCGAACCGCTACCGCGTCATTAAAGAAGTGGTGAAAGCGGCGCGCGGCAACCGCAAAGAGATGATTCAGAAAATCCTCTCGGAAATTGAAGGGCGGTTGCAGGAAGCAGGCATTCCCTGCCGCGTCAGTGGCCGGGAAAAGCATCTCTACTCGATCTACTGCAAAATGCATCTGAAAGAACAGCGTTTTCACTCGATCATGGACATTTACGCTTTCCGCGTGATCGTCAGCGATGTCGATACCTGTTACCGCGTACTCGGCCAGATGCACAGCCTGTATAAACCGCGCCCGGGGCGGGTAAAAGATTACATCGCCATTCCCAAGGCCAACGGCTATCAGTCGCTGCATACCTCCATGATCGGGCCGCACGGCGTACCGGTGGAAGTGCAGATCCGTACCGAAGATATGGATCAGATGGCGGAAATGGGTGTCGCGGCGCACTGGGCGTATAAAGAGCAGGGCGAAAGCAGCACCACCGCGCAAATCCGCGCCCAGCGCTGGCTGCAAAGCCTGCTGGAGCTGCAGCAGAGCGCCGGTAGTTCGTTTGAATTTATCGAGAGCGTAAAATCCGATCTGTTTCCGGATGAGATTTACGTTTTCACCCCGGAAGGCCGCATCGTCGAGTTACCGGCAGGCTCCACGCCTGTCGATTTCGCCTATGCCGTGCATACCGATATCGGTCACGCCTGCGTTGGCGCGCGCGTCGATCGCCAGCCGTATCCGCTGTCACAGTCACTGACCAGTGGCCAGACCGTCGAAATCATTACGGCACCGGGCGCACGGCCGAATGCCGCGTGGCTGAATTTTGTCGTCAGCTCGAAAGCACGCGCCAAAATCCGCCAGCTGCTGAAAAACCTCAAGCGTGATGATTCGGTCAGTCTGGGACGTCGCCTGCTGAACCATGCGCTGGGCGGCAGCCGCAAACTGGCGGAAATTCCGCCGGAGAATATCCAGCAAGAACTGGATCGCATGAAGCTTGCCACGCTCGACGACCTGCTGGCGGAAATCGGCCTTGGCAACGCCATGAGTGTGGTGATTGCGAAGAACCTGCAGCAAAACGAGCAGGTCGCGCAGATCCCGTCCGCGAACAGCACCTCGCGCAGCAAACTGCCGATCAAAGGCGCTGATGGCGTGCTGATCACCTTCGCCAAATGCTGCCGGCCGATTCCAGGTGACCCGATTATTGCTCACGTCAGCCCGGGCAAAGGCCTGGTGGTGCATCACGAATCCTGCCGTAATATCCGTGGCTACCAGAAAGAGCCGGAAAAATTCATGGCGGTAGAGTGGGATAAAGCGACCGATCAGGAGTTCGTCGCCGAAATTAAGGTGGATATGTTTAACCACCAGGGCGCACTGGCTAACCTGACCGCCGCGATTAACACCGCTGCATCCAATATTCAGAGCCTGAATACGGAAGAGAAAGATGGCCGGGTATACAGCGCCTTTATTCGCCTGACGGCCCGTGACCGCATCCATCTGGCCAATATTATGCGTAAAATCCGCGTAATGCCGGATGTGATTAAAGTTCACCGTAACCGAAACTAGTACATGAATGCTCAACGCTTTGCTCGCATTCGCGAGATGCTTGCTGCGCGTCAGCACGATCTAACCGTCTGCATGGAACAGGTGCATAAGCCGCATAACGTTTCCGCTGTTATTCGTACCGCGGATGCCGTGGGTGTGCACGAAGTTCACGCCGTCTGGCCGAGCAGCCGGATGCGCACCATGGCTTCCGCCGCAGCGGGCAGCAACAGCTGGGTGCAGGTGAAAACCCATCGCACCATCGCCGATGCTGTTCACCAGCTGAAAGACCAGGGCATGCAGATTCTGGCAACCCACCTTTCTGATAAAGCCGTGGATTTTCGCGAAATCGACTACACCCGCCCGACCTGTATTCTGATGGGTCAGGAGAAAACCGGTATCACCCGGGAGGCGCTGGCGCTGGCCGACCAGGATATTATTATTCCGATGATCGGAATGGTGCAGTCACTCAATGTCTCCGTCGCGTCCGCGCTGATTTTGTATGAAGCGCAGCGCCAGCGACAGAATGCCGGAATGTATAACCGCAGCGACAGCACGCTGGATTACGCCGAACAGCAACGTTTGCTGTTTGAAGGCGGTTATCCGGTGCTGGCGCGTGTCGCCAAACAAAAGGGTCTGCCTTACCCGCTGATCAACGACAGCGGTGAAGTGGTTGCCGATGATGCCTGGTGGGCCACCATGCAGGCAGTGGTGAAAAAATGAAAGGCCGTCTGCTGGATGCAGTACCGCTGAATACCCTTTCCGGCGTCGGCGCCAGCCAGGCGAGTAAACTGGCGAAGCTCGGTTTACACACCGTGCAGGACTTACTGCTGCACCTCCCGCTGCGTTACGAAGACCGCACCCAGCTTTATGCCATCAATGACCTGCTGCCGGGCATCTATGCCACGGTGGAAGGTGAAGTGCTGCATACCGATATCAGCTTTGGCCGTCGCCGTATGATGACCTGTCAAATCAGTGACGGCAGCGGCGTACTGACTATGCGCTTTTTCAATTTTAACGCTGGCATGAAAAACAGCCTGGCACCGGGCCGCCGGGTCACCGCCTATGGCGAAATCAAACGCGGCCAGCGCGGTGCGGAGATTATCCATCCTGAGTATCGCGTACAGGGTGATAACAGCGTCGTTGAGTTGCAGGAGACGCTCACGCCGGTTTACTCCACCACCGAAGGCGTACGCCAGGCGACTCTGCGCAATCTGACCGACCAGGCGTTAACCCTGCTGGAAACCTGCGCGATTGCCGAACTGCTGCCGCCGGAGCTGAGTCAGGGGATGATCAGTCTGCCGCAGGCGCTGCATACTCTGCATCGTCCGCCACCAGATATGGCGCTGACCGACCTGGACAGCGGCAAGCACCCTGCGCAACGTCGCCTGATCATGGAAGAGCTGCTGGCGCATAACCTCAGTATGCTGGCCGTGCGTGCTGGCGCGCAGCGCTACCATGCCCTGCCTATGCCTGCCCGGCAGCAACTGAGTGATCAGTTGCTGGCGGCTCTGCCGTTTAAACCCACTGGCGCGCAACAACGGGTAGTGGGCGAAATCATTGCTGATCTGGCGAAAGACTACCCGATGATGCGTCTGGTGCAGGGTGATGTCGGCTCCGGGAAAACCCTGGTCGCCGCACTGGCGGCATTGAATGTGATCGCGTATGGCAAACAGGTGGCGCTGATGGCGCCAACCGAGCTGCTGGCCGAACAACATGCTAATAATTTCCGGCAGTGGTTTGCGCCGCTGGGCATTGAAGTGGGCTGGCTGGCCGGGAAACAGAAAGGCAAAGCGCGTCAGGCACAGCAGGAAGCTATCGCCCGCGGCGAGGTGTCGATGATTGTTGGCACCCATGCCATTTTCCAGGAGCAGGTACAGTTCAACGGACTGGCACTGGTGATTATCGATGAGCAGCACCGCTTTGGCGTCCACCAGCGGCTGGCATTGTGGGAAAAAGGCGAAGAGCAGGGCTTCCATCCGCACCATCTGATTATGACCGCCACGCCGATCCCACGGACTCTGGCGATGACCGCCTATGCCGATCTCGATACGTCCACCATTGATGAACTGCCGCCTGGACGCACCCCCGTCACCACGGTGGCGATTCCCGACAGCCGCCGCGCAGACATTATCGCGCGCGTGAAAAGCGCCTGCCGCGAAGAGGGGCGCCAGGCATACTGGGTCTGCACACTGATTGAAGAGTCTGAACTGCTGGAAGCACAGGCGGCGGAAGCCAGCTGGGAAGAGCTAAAAGCCGCATTGCCGGACCTGAATGTCGGCCTGGTGCATGGCCGGATGAAGCCACAGGAAAAACAAGAGGTGATGCAGGCCTTTAAGCAGGGTGAGCTGCAACTGCTGGTGGCCACCACCGTTATTGAAGTTGGCGTGGATGTGCCGAATGCCAGCCTGATGATTATCGAAAACCCGGAACGTCTCGGGCTGGCGCAGCTGCACCAGTTACGTGGCCGCGTCGGCCGTGGCGCGATCGCATCTCACTGCGTGTTGCTGTACAAAGCGCCACTCAGCAAAACCGCGCAAAAGCGCCTGCAGGTGCTGCGCGACAGCAATGACGGCTTTGTGATTGCCCAGTGTGACTTGGAGATCCGCGGCCCCGGCGAACTGCTGGGCACGCGCCAGACCGGTAATGCCGAGTTTAAGGTCGCCGACCTGTTGCGTGATCAGGCGATGATCCCGGAAGTGCAGCGTGTGGCACGCCATATCCACCAGCATTACCCTGAACAGGCACAGGCGCTGATTGAACGCTGGCTGCCGGAAACTGAACGTTATACCAACGCCTGATCCCCGCTTACTCCAGAACTTTGTATCGCAGTTGTAACCTCTCAGCTAATCGTTTGCTAAATCACAACAGAACAGCGGCAAACGATTGCTTTTAGCCGACAGAAGATTAAAATCGCCACTTTTCTACCCCGGGAACCGTAACAATGTCCGCAGAAACTGATCTCGCCAGTGCCACGCCTGCCACTAAACCGGCCGCGAAGAGTGAACTGATTTACCGCCTTGAAGATCGTCCACCGCTGCCGCAAACCCTGTTTGCTGCCTGCCAGCATCTGCTGGCGATGTTTGTTGCGGTTATCACCCCTGCCCTGCTGATTTGCCAGGCGCTGGGCTTACCGGCGCAGGATACGCAACACATTATAAGTATGTCGCTGTTCGCCTCCGGCGTGGCGTCGATTCTGCAGATTAAAACCTGGGGACCCGTCGGTTCCGGATTACTCTCCATTCAGGGCACCAGCTTTAACTTCGTGACGCCACTGATTATGGGTGGCCTGGCGCTGAAAAACGGCGGTGCTGATATCCCAACCATGATGGCAGCGCTGTTTGGCACCCTGATGGTCGCTTCCTGCACCGAGATGCTACTGTCGCGCGTGCTGCATCTGGCACGGCGCATTATCACCCCGCTGGTTTCCGGCATTGTGGTGATGATTATCGGCCTGTCGCTGATCCAGGTTGGCCTCACCTCCATCGGTGGCGGTTTTGCCGCGATGAACGATCACACCTTTGGCGCACCGAAAAACCTGCTGCTGGCAGGCGTGGTGCTGGCGGTGATTATTCTCCTTAACCGTCAGCGTAATCCGTATCTGCGCGTCGCGTCACTGGTGATCGCCATGGCGGTCGGTTATGCACTGGCCTGGGCGCTGGGTATGCTGCCGGACAATACCACGCCGTCCAACAGCGCGCTTATCGCTGTACCGCAACCGTTCTACTATGGTCTTGGTTTCGACTGGAACCTGCTGATCCCGCTGATGCTGGTCTTTATGGTGACCTCACTGGAAACCATTGGTGATATCACCGCGACTTCCGACGTGTCTGAGCAACCGGTTAGTGGTCCGCTGTATATGAAACGCCTGAAAGGCGGTGTGCTGGCCAATGGCCTGAACTCATTTGTTTCGGCACTGTTTAATACCTTCCCGAACTCCTGCTTTGGTCAGAATAACGGTGTCATCCAGCTGACGGGCGTCGCCAGCCGCTACGTAGGTTTTGTTGTTGCCCTGATGCTGATCGTTCTTGGCCTGTTCCCGGCAGTGAGCGGTTTTGTGCAGCATATCCCTGAACCTGTGCTGGGCGGCGCAACCATTGTGATGTTTGGCACCATCGCGGCGTCTGGTGTGCGTATCGTCTCGCGCGAGCCACTGAATCGCCGTGCGATCATGATTATCGCGCTGTCGCTGGCCGTTGGCCTCGGTGTTTCACAGCAGCCGCTGATCCTGCAGTTTGCCCCAGACTGGCTGAAAACCCTGCTCTCTTCCGGCATTGCCGCTGGCGGTATCACTGCCATCGTCCTGAACCTGGTCTTCCCGCCAGACGCGCAGGAGAAATAACCTGCCCCGGGCGAGGAACTCCTCGCCCGTATTTCTGTCGACTTTTCATTGAGTTTTTCTGACTTTACATCCAGCCTGTTGAGCTAGCCGGGCAATTCAGGCATAACAACCGGATACCGGAAATTCATAGGGAAGACGTGATGAAATTTATCGGAAAATTTCTTCTGACACTGCTGTTACTGGTGCTGCTGGTGATCGTGGTGCTGTTTGCTGTGCTGCAGACCCGCTGGGGCGCAGACTGGACCAGTCGCTGGATCAGCGATAATACCGATTACCATCTGTCAGTTGCTAAGGTGGAATACCGTTTTTCCGACCCCTCACATTTGATTCTGAATGACGTCACCTTTGGTCACGATGGCGAACCGGCCGTCGTGGTTGCCAAAAGCGTTGACCTGGGCTTTGCCCTGACGCAGTTCAGCGAACCACTGCATTTCGATAGCGTCGAAGTCACGGGCGGCACTCTGGACGTTTCCGATAACCGTGTTGCCTGGCCGCTGCAGGCTAATCGCCTGCAGTTAAGCGATATGGCGGTCACCAGCCCGCATACCGTATTACCGATTACGGCCGAACGCGTGAATGGTGGCGTGATGCCATGGCAGCCGGTCGCTAATAATGTGCTGGGTGACAGTGCGAACTTCCAGCTGAGCGCCGGATCAATGACGCTTAATGGTGTGCCCGGCAACAATGTGCTGCTGCAGGGACGCATTGATCAGCAACGGCTGGTATTCAGCAACGTTGGCGCGGATCTGGCGCGCGGCTCGCTGACGGGTAACGCCGAGCGTGATGCCGCCGGTAACTGGCGTATCGCCAATCTGCGGCTGAATGATATTCGCCTGCAATCCAGTCAGTCACTCAGTGACTTTTTGCAGCCTATTCTCGACCTGCCGTCGGTCACGTTTGAACGTGTGGATATCACGAATGCCCGCCTGCAGGGGCCGGACTGGGCAGTGACCGACCTCGACCTGACGCTGAAAGATATCACCCTGCGCAACCGCGACTGGGAAAGTAATGGCGGTTCACTGTCGATGAACGCCAGCAACTTTATCAATGGTCAGCTGACGCTGAATGATCCGATTGCCAATCTCGACTTCTCGCCACAGGGCATCAATATCACCCAGTTCAGTTCACGCTGGGTAAATGGTCTGGTGCGCACCCAGGGCCAGTGGAACCGAGCGCAGCAGCGCCTGACGCTGGATGAACTGGTGATCGCCGGGCTGGAATACACTCTGCCAGAAAACTGGCGTGATCGCTGGATGCAGCAATTGCCGGGCTGGCTGGACAGCGTGACGGTGAGTCGCTTCTCCGCCAGCCGTAATTTGGTGATCGATATTAATCCGGCTTTCCCGTTCCAGATGACGGCACTCGATGGCAACGGCAGCAATCTGTTGCTGGCGCGCAATCACCAGTGGGGCATCTGGTCCGGCACGCTGAATCTGAACGCCGCGGAAGCGACGTTTAACCGTACCGATTTACGTCATCCTTCGCTGGCATTAACCGCTGACAACAACCAGATTAATGTCACCGAAATGAGTGCGTTTGCCGGAGAAGGAATGCTGGAAGGACTGGTGACCGTCGGGCAGCAGCCTGCGCGCCCTGTTGCGCTGACGCTGAATGGCCGCTCAGTCGCGACGGATGTGCTGCATAACTGGGGCTGGCCCGCCGTGCCAGCGTCCGGCAAAGGCAATATGCAGCTGAAACTGAACGCCAGCCTGGCGGCAGCAACGCCGCTGCGCCAGAGCGCCAGCGGCTCACTGTCTGTCACCACCAGCGAACAGAGCATACAGCAGAATATGGTGAACGGGACGTTGCAGCCTTAAGGTCTGGGGGGTTGTTTGCTCCCCCATGTTATGGGGGAGCAAAGAGAACAGCCAGCCTTAATTCATGCTATGACGGAGGGAGAACAGGGAGACATGCCCCGCCCATTTTGTGGGCGTGAGCAGAGGGATCAGTTAATCATCTGCCCGCCGCCGCCCTCTTCCAGCGGCCCATCAGGATCAGCAGGCAACACAATAAACACCCCTTCAAATACCGCACCGAGCTGCTCGTTACCAAACAGCTCCACTTCCAGCTGCACACGCGCTTTACGTCCGCGCGCCAGACGGTCCAGGTCGCCACTCAGCGAGCCAAGATTCGCGACCGCGCCAGGTCTGCCAGTAATGGCATGGCTGTAACGAATATGTGCATCGGCAAGAATAATGGTGCCGCCCAGGCGACGTTCGCGCAGCAACAACCAGATCAACCCCCAACCTGTCAGCGTCGCCAGCGAAAACAGGCTGCCGGCAAACAGTGTATGGTGCGGATTCTGATTGCCGGTCTCCGGCATGGTGGTAATAAACTTTTGCCCGGTGTACTGGGTAATGCGCACACCCATTTTTTCGCTTAACGGGATATGGTCATACCATGCCTGCTGCAGCTGACCGCACCAGTCGGCGCGATGCAGAATGTCATCCAGCGTCACCACCGGTTTAATCATCAGGAAGTGGCGTACCGGCGTGGTTTGCGGCGCGGTAATCTCCCCCTGGTTGAGGTAACCCAGCTTGGCAAAAAACTCGACCGCATCTTCGCGCGCGCTGCAGACTACGCGTTTCGCGCCTTCCTGCCGCGCCACGGACTCCAGCGTCATCGCCACCAGCGTGCCCAGGCCTTTACCCTGCACAGAAGGATGCACCGCCATAAAGCGGATCGCCGCCTCGTTATCGGCATTGATATACAGGCGGCCAATCGCCACCGGTTTCCCGTGCTCATCCACCACCATCTGATGATGCGCCATCGCATCCCAGGCGTCGCGTTCCGCCCCCTGAGGCTGATGCAGTGGCTTACGTAACATCTCCCAACGAAACTGGTAATAGATATCCAGTTCTTCTGCCGTTTCAGGTACACGAAGGTGATACATATAGTGGTTCTCTCTGTCAGAGCTCGACTGGCCACTCCATAGCCGCTCGGCTAACTGGCTCACACCTGTAACCAAAAGGTCACCGGGCCATCATTGACCAGCGCAACCTGCATATCCGCTGCGAAACGTCCCGTTTGCGTGGTAATGCCTTTTTCACGGCAACAGCCGACAAAATAATTATACAGGCGTTCCGCCTCGGCAGGCTCGGCACCGCGGGAAAAACCCGGACGCATACCCTTTTGCGTGTCTGCCGCCAGAGTGAACTGCGACACCACCAGCACGCTGCCGCCCGCCTGCTGTACATTCAGATTCATCTTGTCGTTTTCATCGCTGAAAATGCGATAACCTGACACCCGTTCACACAGGCGCTGCGCCTGCTGTTCGCTGTCACCCTTTTCCACGCCAAGTAAGATCAGGAGTCCCGGTCCAATTTCGCCGACCGTCTCCCCGGCCACCGTCACGCTGGCATTCAGCGCCCGTTGAATTAACGCAATCATAATCCCTCGTCTGTCCCCGTGATAAAACCCGTCTATAAGCCAGGCTATTCAGGCTGTTCTTGTTCTTTTCGTCGCAGCTGGCGATAGTCATCCAGCGATACCGTAATCTCCGCCCCTAACAATACAATGCACCAGCTCCAGTACACCCACAAAAAGAGAATCGGGATCACTGCCAGTACACCATAAATCAACTGGTACGAGGGAAACATCGTAACATAGAGCGCAAAGCCTTTTTTGCCCAGCTCAAACAGCAGCCCCGCCACCAGTGCGCCGATTAGCGCATCGCGTGGCGGCACCCGTGTAGTGGGAACAATGCTGTACAGCAGCCAGAAGGAGAGCCAGGAGAGCAATAATGGGAAGATGCGCAGCAGATGATCCACCAGACTGGTGACGCCCGTCACCGCTGCCCAGCGCAATGACAGCAGCCAGGTACTGATCGCCATGCTGGCCCCGGCCAGCAGTGGCCCCAGCGTCAGAATCATCCAGTAAACCGCAAAGGAATAGACCAGTGGACGCTTTTTGTGACTGCGCCAGATGGTGTTCAGCGCCGTATCCACCGAATACATCAGCAGCAGCGCGGTGACAATCAACCCGACGGCACCAATCGCCGTCATTTTATTGACGTTGGCGACAAACTGCTCCAGATACTGCTGGATCTGGCAGCCCGCCGCGGGCACAAAGTTGGCGAAGATAAAGTTTTTCAGCTGTACGCTGATATCGGAGAACACCGGGAAGGCGGCAAACAGCGCAAACACCACCGCAATCAGCGGCACCAGCGCCAGCAGCGAGACATAAGCAAGATTGCCGGCATGGGTTGTCATGCCATCATGCTCAATCCGCTGCCACAACAGCTTTAACCAGGCAAACAGCACTCGCGCCGAATGACGCGTACGTCTCATCACTGGCACGCCTTACTGCTGCTGCGCAAAATAGGCCGGGATTACCTGCGCATCCGTCACGTGGATACTGGTAATACCCAGCGCGCGCGCTGCGTCGATATTGTCCAGATTGTCGTCGAAGAAGACCGCCTGATCCGCGCTGAATCCCTCCTGCTGCAGAACCTGCTGGTAGATAGCCGCTTCAGGTTTACGCATCCCCATTTCCTGCGACAGATAGAGTTTATCCGCCGCCTGCTGCACTTCCGGGTATTGCGACGGCCAGTGGTTGCAGTGCAAGCGGTTGGTATTCGACAGAATCACCACGCGATGCCCCTGTTCACGCAGCTGGTGCATACGCGCAATCACCTCCGCACGCACACCGACAAAGATCGCCTGCCAGCCCGCCGCAAACTGTTCGAAGCTCAGCGCGATATCCAGCTCATCACACAGCACCGCCGCGAAACGCTCATCACTGATTTCACCCCGCTCATGCTGTTCGAAGTTCTCACCCATATGAAAATGGCTTTGCAGTGTCGCCAGCGGAACACGACCCAGATCGCTCCATACCCCTAATACGCGGTTGAAATCGATATCCACAATGACGTTACCTAAATCAAAGATATACAGCATGGTCATCTCCTTTTGTTCCGGTGAGTTATTCACTGTAGCGGCAAAAACAGGGACTGAACAGGTGGCAAATGACTGGATGAGCGAAATCGGAATATCGCTCGACGATTCATCGCAGGGCGACTAATAAGTAGCGTGATTTTGCAGGCGATAATGCGCGGAAGGTCACATATTGCAGGCGCCGCCGGGAAGAAAGGACAATAAAAAAAGCCCCGTTAAACGGGGCTTTTTTCACACAGCTAACGTGTCACTTAAACGTCTTTGCTGCCGCGAGACGCACGCTTACGGTCGTTCTCGGTCAGGTGACGTTTACGGATACGTACTGACAGTGGGGTAACTTCCACCAGTTCATCATCATCGATGAACTCCAGCGCCTGCTCCAGTGACATTTTCACTGGTGGTACCAGGGTGGTCGCTTCATCAGTACCGGAAGCACGCATGTTGGTCAGCTTCTTACCGGTCAGACAGTTAACGGTCAGGTCGTTAGAACGGCTGTGAATACCGATGATCTGGCCTTCATACACTTCCGCACCGTGACCCAGGAACAGCTTACCGCGGTCCTGCAGGCTGAACAGTGCGAACGCAACCGCTTTACCCTGGCCGTTAGAGATCAGCACGCCGTTCTGGCGCTGGCCGATTTCGCCCGGACGCACGTCGTCATAGTGGCTGAAGGTGGAGTACAGCAGACCAGTACCGGAAGTCATGGTCATGAATTCGGTACGGAAACCGATCAGACCACGTGCCGGGATCAGGTAATCGAGACGGATACGGCCTTTGCCATCTGGCACCATATCTTTCACGTCGCCTTTACGCTCACCCAGAGCTTGCATCACTGCGCCCTGGTGCTGTTCTTCGATATCCAGCGTCACGTTTTCGAACGGCTCCTGATTACGGCCGTCGATGATGCGGTTGATAACTTTTGGACGCGACACTGCCATCTCAAAGCCTTCACGACGCATGTTTTCGATCAGTACCGACAGGTGCAGTTCACCACGGCCGGAAACACGGAAAGCATCCGCATCTTCGGTTTCTTCAACACGCAGCGCCACGTTGTGCACCAGCTCTTTGTTCAGACGGTCCAGAATCTGACGTGAAGTCACAAACTTGCCTTCTTTACCACAGAATGGTGAGGTGTTGACGTTGAAGAACATGGTCACGGTAGGCTCATCCACGCTCAGCGCTGGCAGCGCTTCTACATTCTGCGGGTCGCAGATGGTGTCGGAGATGTTCAGTTCGCCCAGACCGGTGATAGCAATAATGTCACCCGCTTCTGCCACGGTCGCGTCAATACGCTCCAGGCCGAGGTGAGTCAGCACTTTACCGACTTTACCGTTACGGGTTTTGCCTTCGCTATCAATGATAGTGATCTGCTGGTTCGGCTTAACGCGACCACGCTTGATGCGGCCGATACCGATAACACCAACATAGTTGTTGTAGTCCAGCTGCGAAATCTGCATCTGGAATGGCGCTTCAACTTCAACCTGTGGTGGTGAAACGTGCTCTACGATCGCTTCATACAGCGGAGTCATATCTTCCGCCATATCGGTATGATCCAGACCCGCGATGCCCTGCAGTGCAGAAGCATAAATAATTGGGAAGTCGAGCTGTTCGTCAGTCGCATCCAGGTTTACGAACAGGTCAAACACCTGATCAACAACCCAGTCAGGACGCGCGCCAGGACGGTCAACTTTGTTGATTACAACAATCGGCTTCAGACCATTCGCAAAAGCTTTCTTGGTCACGAAACGGGTTTGCGGCATCGGGCCGTCCATTGCGTCAACAACCAGCAGTACGGAGTCAACCATTGACATGACGCGCTCAACCTCACCACCAAAGTCGGCGTGACCCGGGGTGTCTACGATGTTGATGCGGTAGTCGTTCCAGTTAATGGCAGTGTTTTTCGCGAGGATGGTAATCCCACGCTCTTTCTCCAAATCGTTGGAGTCCATTACGCGTTCGGTTGCTTCGGTGCGGGCATCAAAGGTCCCGGACTGCTGCAGCAACTTATCAACCAGGGTCGTTTTACCATGGTCAACGTGGGCAATAATGGCGATGTTACGCAATTTTTCGATCACAGCTTTGCCTCAGGCATTAGAAATAGCGCGCTATTGTACACGGATTAATCGAAGGACTGAACAAGATCACAAATTTCATAGAAATTTCACTTTCGGGATTGCTTTTACCGCCATAAACAGTGCAAAGATTGCACTGCGTCGAGAAATTGCACCAAAAGAGTGCCCACAAATCACCCATAAGCACCACAATGGTGCGCGACATCCATCATGGTGCATCCCTCGTCTCACGAGAGGGTGCATAATAGCGCCTTTTGCCCCAAATTAAAAAGTTGGCATAGATTTCGCTTTAATCTCATTAAGCGAAAAACGGCAGTTTCCACAACGGTTGATAGCTTGTCTGAGTTCTTTATTATCAAGTGTACGCGCTGATTGACGCGTGCCATCCAGTAAAGTTCTCGAACCACGACGACAATGAAAATCCAGGAGAGTTAAGTATGTCCGCTGAACACGTTCTGTCGATGATGAACGAGCACGAAGTGAAGTTTGTTGACCTGCGTTTTACCGATACCAAAGGTAAAGAGCAACACGTGACCATTCCTGCTCATCAGGTTAACGCTGACTTCTTCGAAGAAGGCAAAATGTTCGATGGTTCTTCCATCGGCGGATGGAAAGGCATTAACGAATCCGACATGGTGCTGATGCCAGACGCGACCACCGCGGTGATGGATCCGTTCTTCGAAGATTCTACTCTGATCATCCGTTGTGACATCCTCGAGCCAGGCACTCTGCAGGGCTACGACCGTGACCCACGCTCTATCGCTAAACGCGCTGAAGAGTACCTGCGTTCTTCCGGCATCGCGGACACCGTGCTGTTTGGACCAGAGCCAGAATTCTTCCTGTTTGACGACATCCGTTTCGGCTCCAGCACTTCCGGTTCTCACGTTGCTATCGACGATATCGAAGCAGCATGGAACACCGGTAAAGAATACGAAGGCGGCAACAAAGGCCACCGTCCTGGTATCAAAGGCGGTTACTTCCCGGTTCCTCCGGTCGACTCTGCACAAGACATCCGTTCTGCCATGTGTCTGACCATGGAGCAAATGGGCCTGGTTGTTGAAGCACACCACCACGAAGTGGCAACTGCTGGTCAGAACGAAGTGGCTACCCGCTTCAACACCATGACCAAAAAAGCTGACGAAATTCAGATCTACAAATATGTGGTGCACAACGTGGCGCACGCCTACGGCAAAACCGCGACCTTCATGCCAAAACCAATGTTTGGCGACAACGGTTCCGGTATGCACTGCCACATGTCCCTGTCTAAAGGCGGCGTGAACCTGTTCGCTGGCGACAAATACGGCGGCCTGTCTGAAACTGCTCTGTTCTACATTGGTGGTATCATCAAGCACGCTAAAGCGATCAACGCCCTGGCTAACCCAACCACCAACTCTTACAAGCGTCTGGTCCCGGGTTACGAAGCACCAGTAATGCTGGCTTACTCAGCCCGTAACCGTTCTGCTTCTATCCGTATCCCAGTGGTTGCCAGCCCGAAAGCACGTCGTATCGAAGCGCGCTTCCCGGACCCAGCGGCTAACCCATACCTGGCGTTCACCGCTCTGCTGATGGCAGGCCTCGACGGCGTAATCAACAAGATCCATCCTGGCGATGCTATGGATAAGAACCTGTATGACCTGCCGCCGGAAGAAGAAGCTGAGATTCCAAAAGTAGCGGGCTCTCTGGAAGAAGCGCTGAACGCGCTGAACGAAGACCGTGAGTTCCTGACCCGTGGTGGCGTGTTCACCGACGACGCTATCGATGCTTACATCGAACTGCGTAAGTCTGAAAACGACCGCGTGCGCATGACTCCGCACCCAGTAGAGTTCGAGCTTTACTACAGCGTTTAATTTGGTTTGATGTTTTTTGTTGCCGTGGAAACTTTCAGCCCATCTTCGGATGGGCTTTTTTCTCCACAAATTCATCGGTTTTTGAACTGACCGACTATAATGCACCAAAATAGTGCCTGAATTTTCAGGCCTGCTGGCGCGTACAACAAGTATGGTGAGGGAAAGCTGTATGGCAACTGGCACGCTGCCCGATGCTGGGCAGATTCTCAACTCTCTGATTAACAGTATTCTGCTGGTCGATAATGAGCTGGTGGTGCATTACGCCAACCCGGCCGCTCAGCAGCTGCTGGCGCAAAGTTCGCGCAAGTTGTTTGGCACCCCGTTGCCGGACCTGATGGGCTATTTCTCGCTGAATATCGATGTGATGCGCGAAAGTCTCGATGCTGGTCAGGGCTTTACCGACAGCGAAGTGACTCTGGTCGTGGACAGCCGCGCGCACATTATGTCGCTGACGGCACAACGCCTGCCTGATGGCCTGATCCTGCTGGAAATGGCACCGATGGATAACCAGCGTCGTCTCAGCCAGGAACAGTTGCAGCACGCACAACAAGTGGCGGCGCGTGATCTGGTACGCGGTCTGGCGCATGAAATCAAAAACCCGCTGGGTGGCTTACGCGGCGCCGCACAATTGCTGGCGAAAGCGCTGCCCGATCCGGCATTAACCGAATACACCAAGGTGATCATTGAGCAGGCCGACCGGCTGCGCAATTTAGTGGATCGCCTGTTAGGGCCGCAACAGCCCGGGATGCATGTGACGCAGAGTATCCACCAGGTGTCCGAACGTGTGGTCAACCTGGTTTCGATGGAGCTGCCGGACAATGTCACCCTGGTGCGCGATTACGACCCGAGTTTACCCGAATTACCGCACGACCCGGATCAGCTGGAGCAGGTCCTGCTGAACGTGGTGCGCAACGCGTTACAGGCGTTAGGTGAAGAAGGCGGCACGATTACGTTACGTACCCGCACAGCGTTTCAGCTGACGCTGCACGGCGTGCGTTATCGCCTGGTTGCCCGTATTGATATTGAAGATGACGGGCCAGGCATTCCGGCACAACTGCAGGATACGCTGTTCTATCCGATGGTGAGCGGACGCGAAGGCGGCACCGGTTTGGGGCTGTCGATTGCCCGTAGCCTGATTGATCAGCACTCAGGAAAAATAGAATTTAACAGTTGGCCTGGTCACACCGAATTCTCGGTTTACCTGCCTATTCGCCAGTGAGGTTTCTATGCAACGAGGGATAGTTTGGATCGTCGATGACGATAGCTCCATCCGCTGGGTGCTTGAACGTGCGCTCACTGGAGCCGGTTTAAGCTGCGTCACTTTTGACAGTGGCAACGATGTGCTGGATGCACTCGCAACCAAAACCCCAGACGTTTTACTGTCAGATATCCGTATGCCCGGCATGGATGGCCTCGCACTACTGAAACAGATTAAACAGCGCCACCCAATGCTGCCGGTCATCATAATGACGGCGCACTCGGATCTGGACGCAGCCGTCAGTGCTTATCAGCAGGGCGCATTCGATTATCTGCCAAAACCTTTCGATATCGACGAGGCCGTGGCACTGGTCGAGCGTGCCATCAGTCACTATCAGGAACAGCAGCAGCCGCGTAATCAGCCAGTCAGCGGCCCGACCACCGACATCATTGGCGAAGCGCCTGCGATGCAGGATGTGTTCCGTATTATTGGCCGTCTGTCACGTTCATCGATTAGCGTGCTGATCAATGGTGAATCCGGTACGGGTAAAGAACTGGTGGCGCATGCCTTGCATCGTCACAGCCCGCGTGCCAAAGCGCCGTTTATTGCGCTGAATATGGCGGCGATTCCGAAAGATTTGATCGAGTCGGAGTTGTTTGGCCACGAGAAAGGGGCATTTACCGGCGCGAACCAGATCCGTCAGGGACGCTTCGAGCAGGCTGATGGCGGCACACTGTTCCTCGATGAAATCGGCGATATGCCACTGGATGTGCAGACGCGTCTGCTGCGTGTGCTGGCGGATGGCCAGTTCTATCGCGTCGGCGGTTATGCACCGGTGAAAGTGGATGTGCGTATTATTGCCGCCACCCACCAGAATCTTGAGATGCGCGTGCAGGAAGGCAAGTTCCGTGAGGACTTATTCCACCGTCTGAATGTGATTCGTGTTCATCTGCCACCGTTGCGTGAACGCCGGGAAGATATTCCGCGCCTGGCGCGCTACTTCCTGCAGGTCGCGGCACGTGAACTCGGTGTGGAAGCGAAGATACTGCATCCGGAAACCGAAACCGCACTGACCCGTCTGCACTGGTCCGGTAACGTGCGTCAGCTGGAGAACACCTGTCGCTGGCTGACGGTGATGGCCGCCGGTCAGGAAGTATTAATCCAGGATCTGCCGTCCGAACTGTTTGAGACATCGACGCCGGAAAGCCCGGTACAGTCGCTGCCGGACAGCTGGGCGACCCTGCTGGCGCAATGGGCGGATCGCGCGCTGCGCTCCGGTCATCAAAACCTGTTGTCGGAAGCACAGCCGGAGATGGAAAGAACGTTGCTGACTACCGCGTTACGTCACACTCAGGGCCATAAACAGGAGGCCGCGCGCCTGCTGGGCTGGGGGCGCAATACGCTGACGCGTAAGTTAAAAGAGCTGGGAATGGAGTAAGCGCCGGAAGAATTGTAAAAAGGCGCGGTATTGCACAATTTTTGCGCATAGATATCTTTACAGCCCGGTGCCGTCCAGTATCATTGCGGGCGGTTACCGGGAGAACGCTTTATGCTCGAATCACTGATGCACATCGCATCGCAAAGCGCTGAAGTCAGCGCCTCGGCCAGTCACTCGCCGCAGGCGGCTGTGGCGGCGATCCTTTGCGCTGTGATGCTTAACTTTTTCAGCTAAAAATAAAAAAGAAGGCCGACGCGATGTCGGCCTTTTCATTTCAATTAAATCACCCGAGAGAACTGCTGTGTACGCGCTTTCTGGCGCAAATAGCTGTCAAAGCACATACAGATATTCCGAATCAGCAAACGCCCCTTAGCGCTCACCTGAAGCCCCTTCTCGTGGCAAGCCACCAGCCCGTCGTCGATCAGCGGCTGCAGCAACGCCAAATCTTCCGCGAAATAGCGGGAGAAATCGATCTGCCATTCACGTTCAATCTGAGCGAAATCCAGTGAGAAATGGCAGATCAGCGCTTTAATCACCTCACGGCGCAGACAGTCATCGCGGGTTAAACTCAGGCCACGCCACAGCGCACTGCCCTGCTGGCTGACACTGGCAGCATAATCCTTCATCACTTTCTGATTCTGTGCATAGCTGTCGCCAATCATACTGATCGCCGAGACGCCCATGCCGAGCAGGTCAGTGTCGCCCTGAGTGGTATAGCCCTGGAAATTGCGGTGCAGCTTGCCTTCGCGCTGGGCGATCGCCAGCTCATCCTGTGGCCGGGCAAAGTGATCCATACCGATAAACTGATAACCTTCCGCCGTCAGCGTGGCAATCGTCTGCTGCAGAATTGCCAGTTTCTGGCTGGCGTCTGGCAGGTCTTCCTGTTTGATTTTGCGCTGGGCAGCAAACAGCTCCGGCAGATGGGCGTAGTTGAACACGCTTAAGCGGTCAGGGTTCAGTTCGGCGACTTTGCGCAGGGTAAAGGCGAAGCTCTCCGCCGTCTGATCCGGTAAGCCGTAGATCAAATCGATATTGGTGGAGGTAAAGCCCAGTTCACGCGCTCGCTGCAGCAGGGCAAAAATAAACGCCTCATCCTGCACACGGTTCACTTTCTCCTGCACCTGCTTGTTGAAGTCCTGCACCCCCATGCTCAGACGGTTAAAACCCGCCGCGCGCAGATGATCCAGCACATCCAGTTCAATTTCGCGTGGATCGACCTCGATCGACAGTTCAGCCTGCGCACTGAAATTGAAACAGCTGCGCAGCAGCGTGATCAGCCGGGTAATTTGCGTCTTGTCGAGAAAGGTCGGCGTACCGCCGCCCCAGTGCATCTGGGTCACCGTGCGATTAGCAAACAGTGGCGCACGCGTACGGATTTCCTGTTCCAGCACATCGAGATAGCTGTCGGCTTTATGCTGCTGGCGCGTCACAATTTTATTGCAGCCACAGAAGTAGCAAAGGCGATGGCAAAACGGAATATGCAGGTAAAGCGAAAGCGGCCGATCAGGATAACGCTGCGCCGCCTGTTGAAAAGAGGCTTCGTTATAACTCTGGTTAAATTCGAGTGCGGTGGGATAAGAGGTATAGCGCGGCCCGGAGTAGTTATATTTCTGAATCAGGGCCAGATCCCATTCAATCGCAGGCGTGGACATAGTTATTCCTTAGCAGGTCGTCGTGGTACAGACCGTCGCGCCGGAGGACGCTGCTGCAGCTGCCGATTGACGGTATCGCGCCGCAGGCGAGACTTCAGCCGCGACAGACGCCGTAGTTTAACAAATAGCCAAAACAGATAACATGTGAGAAAAAAAGCGAAAATTGATCCAGGCCAAAGCATCGGCATAAACCTCACAACCGGTATTCTGCGCTGAATACCGGTTTTCGCAGTGCGATCAGTTGCCGCCTTTCAGCAGGCGGTACATATCTTCTTCCGCTTCTTCATCGGCATCGTCATCATCTAAATTGATGCCCAGCTGCTCCATCAGCACATCGATGCGGTCCAGTGTCTGATCCAGCCACGCCTGATCTTCCGCTGCCAGCACTTCACCATTTTCCAGGCGATCCAGCAGTGTATCCAGACGTTCGCTGTTTTCCAGCATCGACAGCTCTTCCTGCGGGCTCAGTTTCGGCTTTTTCTCTGCCACGACGGGCTTCGCTTTTACCGGCTTCGCCACCACCGCGACGCTTCCCCCCAGCGGAACGGGCTTTTTACTGCCAATACGCGGGTCTTTCGCTTTGCTGCTGGCTCCCTGCTTCTGAGCTGGGGCCACAGGGTTAGCACGGCTGCCGGAAGCATTGCCGCGATGTTTTTTATCTTTCTTATCTACACGCGCCTGCTGGTTCAGCTCTTCGCGTGACTGACGTTTGGATTTAGGCGCTTTGGTTTTACCCCGCGGCGCGCGGGCTGGTTGCTTCATGATGTCAGCTCTCGGGAAACAGATGTTCAGTATAGTCCCGTCATATGTCAGATTGCAGATGGGCAGACCGTTCTGCGAACTGAATACTTCAGAAAAGGATAGAATTGCGGCGAAATCTAGCAGAAAGCGGACAAAGAAAAAAGGCGGCAGGTCACCCCGTCGCCTTTTTTCGCACCTTCCGTAGAAGGACAGTCTTCCTTTACATCCATTTATGCAATCAACATCCCGGTTTTTCCGTGTGCTGTCCACCCATCCCGGGCGCTTCCTTATCCTTTGAGGTTCCCATCCACTGAACCCGTCTCCTGATATCCCTCACTCTTTGCCATCCTGACAATCCCTGAGTGCTTCATCCTGAAGTGAACCTTCGTGGTTCTGCGAATTACTTTAGACTAATTGGTCAGCGAGACAAGATGGTCAAAAACACTTATTAGACTTTAGTTTAGGTATCAATAGTCAACCACATGATTTAATTAGACAAATAAAACTTATTTTTTTATAAAAATTAAAAGCAACTGGCAAAAACTATGGCAAATGTCTCACAAAATGATCGAATGTCATCACCCTCGGGCGCTTTGCCCGCTTTACAGGTATAATCACGCCATTGCCATATTGAACCTTTGGAGTAGCTATTTTGTCTGGCTGGAACTATCACGTAACGCATTTCGTCACCAGCGCACCTGACATCCGTCACCTGCCCGCTGATACCGGCATTGAGGTGGCGTTTGCCGGGCGTTCTAACGCCGGTAAATCCAGCGCACTGAATACGCTGACCAACCAAAAAAGTCTCGCGCGCACCAGTAAAACCCCTGGTCGCACCCAGCTGATCAACCTGTTCCAGGTGGCCGATGGCCTGCGCCTTGTCGACCTGCCGGGTTATGGCTATGCCGAAGTACCGGAAGAGTTAAAACGCAAATGGCAGCGCGCGCTGGGTGAATACCTGCAGATGCGCAACTGCCTGAAGGGTCTGGTGGTACTGATGGATATCCGTCATCCGATGAAAGACCTCGATCAGCAGATGATTCAGTGGGCGGTGGAAAGTCAGATTCCGGTACTGGTGCTGTTAACCAAAGCGGACAAGCTGGCCTCCGGTGCACGCAAAGCACAGCTGAATACGGTACGTGAAGCCGCACTGGCATTCATGGGCGATGTTCAGGTTGAAATGTTTTCGTCACTGAAGAAGATTGGCGTGGATAAACTGCGTCTGAAGCTGGATAGCTGGTACAGCGAAATCCCTCCGGCAACGGAAGACGACGTAGCACAGCAGTAAAGGTTTCACGGGCGGTGTTACGGCACCGTCCACACCGCAGCGATGACCGGTCGGGCCACCTGCGCTGAATTTGATCCAATAAAAAACGCCCCAGCCATATGATGGCCGGGGCGGCTAAATATTCAGCCAAATCCGATTACGTGAAGTAAAAGGTCTGAAAGATAGAACATCTTACCTCTGTACCCTACGCCTTAAACTTTACCTGATTTTTTCTGACCGAAAAAGCGTTTTTTGTAGTTAATTTTCATCAAACGACATCAATTTCCCTACTTCGGTCACAAAAACAGACCCTCTTTGTAGCTTAATTACCTGAAAAATGTTTGGCGGAGAGAGGCTTAGCGCATTTTATCGCCTGGCCGAAGGCTGAAACGATTAATCACGCTTTTTCCCCGGGCTGACTGGCGGGGCATATCAACCCCGCCCGGTCATCATTATTAATGCGGTTTAGTGGGCCTGATCCCAGTTGTCACCGACACCAACATCGACACGTAATGGCACATCCAGTGACATGCTGCTCTCCATCAGCTGACGGATCTGCTGGCTGGCGCTCTCCACAGCTGTTTCCTTCACTTCGAACACCAGTTCATCGTGAACCTGCATAATCATCTTCACATCAGCATTGTCCTGCGTCAGCAGCCACTGGTCGACAGCGATCATCGCACGTTTGATGATATCCGCCGCAGTCCCCTGCATCGGCGCATTGATCGCTGCGCGCTCTGCCGCCTTACGACGAATGGCGTTGCTGGAACTGATATCTGGCAGATAGAGACGACGGCCATCGAGTGTCGAAACATACCCCTGCTCTGATGCCTGCTGGCGGGTATTTTCCATATACTGCAATACGCCCGGGTAACGCTCGAAATAGAGATCCATATATTTCTTCGCTTCGCCGGCGCCAATATTCAGCTGGCGCGACAGACCAAACGCACTCATGCCGTAAATCAGGCCAAAGTTAATCGCTTTGGCGCTACGGCGCTGTTCACCTGTGACTTTATCCACCGCCATGCCAAAGACCTCAGCAGCAGTTGCACGGTGGATATCCTGGCCTTCAGCAAACGCTTTCAGCAAACCTTTGTCCTGCGACAGATGCGCCATGATCCGCAGTTCAATTTGCGAGTAGTCAGCCGCCACAATGCGGTAGCCTTTTGGCGCAATAAAGGCCTGGCGGATACGACGGCCTTCGTCATTACGCACCGGGATATTTTGCAGGTTCGGATCACTGGACGACAGACGCCCGGTCGCAGTGACAGCCTGATGATAAGAAGTATGTACGCGACCACTGATCGGGTTAATCATCAGCGGCAGTTTGTCAGTGTAGGTCGATTTCAGCTTCGATAAACCGCGATGCTCAAGGATCACTTTTGGCAGTGGATGGTCCAGCGCCAGCTCGGCCAGCACTTCTTCACTGGTGGACGGGGCACCGCCCGGGGTTTTCTTGGTCGGTTTAATGCCCTGCTTCTCAAACAGAATGGTCTGCAACTGTTTCGGTGAAGAGAGATTGAACGGCTCGCCAGCCAGTTCATGCGCCTTCTGTTCCAGCTCCGTCAGACGACTGGCCAGCTCCTGCGAATGGGCGGCAAGAATATTTTGATCAATTAATACGCCGTTACGCTCCACACGTGAAATCACCGTGACCAGCGGCATCTCTACTGCTTCAAACACCTGTTTTGGCCCCTGCTGTTGCTCCAGCTGCGGCCACATCTTCAGGTGCAATTGCAGCGTCACATCGGCGTCTTCAGCAGCATAGTGAGCGGCCTGCTCCAGAGCAATCTGGTTAAAGGTCAGCTGGTTTTTACCTTTACCGGCAATCTCCTCAAAGGTCACCGTTTTATGGTTCAGCCAGCGTGATGCCAGGGTATCCATATCGTGTTTACCCGCCACGCTGTTCAGCATGTAGGACTCAAGCATGGTGTCGAACTGAATACCGCGCAGCTCAATACCGTAATTCTGCAGCACGCCACGGTCATATTTCAGGTTCTGACCGACTTTATGCGCCTTGTCGTCTTCCAGCAGCGGTTTGAGGCGCGCCAGCACGTCGTCGCGATCCAGCTGTGGCGGCGCATCCAGATAGTCATGGGCAACCGGCAGGTAGGCAGCGTCACCCGGTGCGACGGCGAATGAGAGGCCGATAATGTTAGCGCTCAGCGTGTCCAGCGCATCGGTTTCCAGATCGAAGGCAAACAGTTCACTGGATTGCAGCTTCGTCAGCCACTGTGCAAAGGTTTCTTCATCGAGAATCGTGACATAACCGTCCGCTGACAGAACAGGGGTCGCCTCCTGCGGCTGTTCCGCTTTTTCTTCCGCGATTTTCGCTGCTACCGGGCTGCCTTTTTTCCCCTGCAGCCAGACGCCCTCTTCCAGGTCGACAATCCAGCGCTTGAATTCGTACTGGCGGAACAGCCCCAGCAGTTCTTCTGCTGCCGGTTCATTCACCGTTAAATCATCGCAGGTCACATCCAGCGCAACATCAGTTTTGATGGTTGCCAGCTGATAGGAGAGGTAAGCCACCTCTTTATTCTGTTCCAGCTTCGCCGCCATGGTTTTGGCGCCACGGAATGACAGGTCAGCGATTTTATCCAGATTGTCATACAGCGTATTCAGACCACCCAGTCCCTGCAGCAGCGCCTGCGCCGTTTTCTCACCCACACCCGGCACACCCGGGATATTGTCAGAAGAGTCACCCTGCAATGCGAGGAAATCGATAATCAACTCAGGCGGAACACCGTACTTGGTCGTCACTTCTTCCGGCCCAAGGATGGTGTTATTCATGGTGTTAATTAGCGTGACGTTTGGCGTCACCAGCTGCGCCATATCTTTATCGCCGGTGCTGATCAGCACCGGACGGCCCAGTTTTTCCGCCTGCAGCGCCAGCGTACCAATGACGTCATCCGCTTCCACGCCGCTGATCGCCAGCAGTGGCAGCCCCATGGCTTTTACCATCTGATGCAGTGGCTCAATCTGCGCACGCAGATCGTCCGGCATTGGCGGACGGTGAGATTTATAGTGCTCAAACAGCTCATCACGGAAGGTTTTTCCTTTAGCATCAAACACCACCGCCACATGACTCGGCTTATACTGCAGCAACAGGCTGCGCAGCATATTCAGCACGCCATACATTGCGCCAGTTGGTTCTCCCGCACTGTTGGTTAGCGGAGGAAAGGCATGATAAGCCCGGTAAAGATAAGAGGAGCCATCAACCAGAATCAGCGGGTTTTCTGCAATTTGCGCCATAAGGAAGTCACATTCTTTGTCAGCCATTTGAATGGGCATAAGGATGCCACAGCTGAGGGCGAAAGATGAAATAACTCAGCCAATAAAGTGGCAAAGATTTCTGAATTGCGCGCGATGTTCCAGTAATAAACTGTGGATAACTTTGTGTGTAAGTTTACTAAGATATTGTTATTTACAAGATCAAGAATTAAGTCTCACATTAAAATGCAATAATTTCATAGCGTTAACAACGTGACCACGGATATTTTTTGCTATGCATAGAATTGCTTTAGTGTGGATACAAATATTTTTTATCCGCCCTAAAAACAACATCAATGGCTAAATATTGACTGTATTAACGATATTTCTCCTGACGATAAAAAAGCGTGAAGATTAGCGAAGAAATGAAAAACGCCGGTAAAAACCGGCGCTTAGAGAGAAAGGAAATTTACTTCTGGCTGACCAGGAATTTGACCACGTTGGCATATTCCTGCACAAAGTTATCCATCGAACTGGTATCGAGGCCACCATTGTTAACCATATATTTGCCATCAACAAACATAGCCGGCACGCCACGCAGATCGACATCAGCTGCCGCTTTTTCCTGCTGTGCAACCAGGGCTTTCACGGCAAAGCTGTTCCAGGCACCATCGTAGTCCTCAGAAGTAATGCCGGCAGCTTTAATAAATACGTCTTTCAGGGTAGCAGGTGAGGTGATGGTCTGCGTTTTCTGGATACCGTCAAAAATTGCCGCGGTCACTTTATCTTCCACGCCCAGCGCCATTGCTACAGCCCATGCCTGAGTCACCGCTTTACCCATATCGCCGCCAAGGAATTCGACGTGATATTTGGTCACATTGACGTTTGCAGGCAGGTTTTTCTTCACATTTTCGCTAACATGATAGACACGTTCAAACTGATAGCAGTGCGGGCAATAAAATGAGAAAAACTCGAGAACCTTCGGTGCACCCGCCGCTGGCTTTTCCAGAGTCACATACTGCTGACCATCGCTAAATTGTGCAGCAGACGCGCTGAATGCCAGCACCAGGCCAGCAAGCGCAAACCAAATCTTTTTCATCTTGAATATCTCTCCTTAATACAACGTCAAAATGCAGGCATTAACTGCAGCGGTGGCTCCTGCAACAGCTTATCCTGCTCATCAAAAATGGAAATCTGTCTGCGCCAGAAGTCCTCATCCGTCATCCACGGGAAACTTCTCGGGAAAGCAGGGTCCTGCCAGCGGCGCACTACCCAGGCCAGATAATAAACCATCCGCATGGCGCGTAAAGGCTCAATCAGTGACAATTCATGTGCAGGGAAGTCACTGAATTCACTGTAAGCTTCCAGCAAAATATCCCACTGGATGCGCTGCTCCTGACGATCGCCATTGACCAGCATCCACAAATCCTGCACTGCCGGGCCGTTACGCGCATCATCAAGGTCAACAAACAGCGGACCGTCACGCCAGAGGATATTACCCGGGTGACAATCGCCATGCAGGCGTAGTGGCGTCCAGTGAGTATGCCAGCAGCTTTGTAAAGTAGTGATCAGACGATCCAGACTTTGTAACAATTGAACTTTTAACGCTGACGGGATCAGTTCGCTGTTTTCCAGCACCTGACGCGGCTCATGCACATATTCCTGCAGGCCTATCGTCGGGCGTGCAGCAAAAGTCTGTTTTTTACCGGTCTGGTGAATGCGGCCGAGAAAACGCCCCACCCATTCCATCTGATCATAATTGTCAGTCTCATACTGACGACCACCAAGGCTTGGGAACACGGCGAAGTAAAAACCGTCGTGCTGATGCAGCATCTGGCCCTGTAAGGCCAGCGGCGCGGCAATCGGCACTTCATCGGCGAGCAGTTCGGCGGCGAATTGATGTTCTTCAGTGATTTGCGCTGACGTCCAGCGCTGCGGGCGATAGAACTTAACCACGTAGCGCTTTTTATCTTCGTCTGAGAACTGGTAAACCCGGTTCTCATAGCTGTTAAGTGGCGTCAGTCCGGATTCCACACGTAAGCCGGTGTCCCATAATGCATCGACAATAGCATCGGGATTCAGCGTCTGGAAGTTAAAAGCGGCTTGATTCATTACGCAGGTTCGCTATTTTCGCTACAAATAAGCAGCAAAGCATATCACTAAAAGACCTGCGGATTGGCTGAAGGTTCCGATTTAATCCTTAATCACACCGCGCGCACGTAGCAGTGCAGTTTTGAAATCTTCTTCATAATCTTTTTTCAGACCCGGTATTTCTTCGGTTTTATCTGCGTCGCGCATTTTCAGGTGATAAATCAGAATATCATCGGTCAGTTGCTCAATTGGGCCAGAGAAGCCTGACTCTTCAGCCAGTTTCTGCAAAAATTGCAGCAGATTAAGGTCGGGCTCTTTCTGCCATGCTGGCTGGAGGAGTGAAATCAGTTCATTAAGACGATGACATTTCATACTGGCGTTCCTTAAACAAAGTATCCCGCTACGTTAGCAGGGTTAATTCCACATGAAAAGAGAGGTATTACGCCCGATGGCTGCGCAGACCACAATAGCACTGACGGATGTCACCGGCATTATTCTGGCCGGTGGACGCGGCAGCCGGATGGGGGGAGAGGATAAAGGGCTGATGATGCTGAATGGCCAGCCACTCTACCAGCATGTCCTGCAGCGACTACAGCCACAGGTGGCGACAGTCTGTATCAGCGCCAACCGCAATCAGGCGCGTTACCAGCAGAGCGGATTCCCGGTGATATCTGACCATATCCCGGAATATGCCGGCCCACTGGCAGGCATGCTGACCGCGTTACAGGCGATCACAACGCCATGGGCGCTGTTTGTCTCCTGCGATACACCGTTTATTCCTCAGCATCTGGCACAACAGCTATGGCAGCAAAGAGGCTCAGCCAGCGCAGTCTGGGTGCGTAATGCCGACCGTGACCACCCAACGATGACACTGATACATCGCCAGGCGATAGAAAAGTTAAGGGATTTCCTGCAACGAGGCGATCGCAAGTTAATGCTTTTTCTTGCCGAAATTGATGCAAAAGCTGTTATTTTCTCCGATGATCCGCTTTTCTTTACCAACATCAATACCCTGGAAGATCTGCAAAATTACCAGGAGAACAAATAGCATGCTGCCACTGATTGCCTTCGCGGCCTGGAGCGGCAGCGGGAAAACCACCTTGCTGGAACAGCTGATTCCATTACTGAAAGCACGCCAGATTCGCTGCGGGCTCATCAAACATACGCATCACCAGATGGATATCGATACGCCGGGAAAGGACAGTTACCGGTTGCGCAAAGCAGGTGCCGATCAGGTTCTGGTGGCCAGTCAGCAGCGCTGGGCGTTAATGACGGAAACACCCGATAATGCAGAATCTGTCGATCTGCATTTTCTGGCCAGTCGCCTGGATGCCTCCACTCTGGATCTGGTTCTGGTCGAAGGGTTTAAAGATGAAACTGTGCCAAAAATTGTGGTGTGGCGGGCAGAGACCGGACGCAAAGCAGATGAATTACTGGATAAGCATGTGATTGCGGTTGCCAGCGATCAGCCATTAACCGTTGGTGTGCCGTGGCTGGATCTGAATCGGCCAGAACGGGTTGCTGATTTTATTGTTGAATGGCTGAAAGGCTAAAGATCTTTTCACACTGAACGAGCTGGAATGGGGTAATCGCGTTTTGCACGGAGATGGCAGTTCCCCCACGCAGCAGGGAAAGGAGAAGTATTCAGGGACAGTTTCAGGCTTCCGCGCCCGGTTTTCCGGTCCCGTAAACGCAAAAAACCCCCAGCTTTCGCTGAGG
>NZ_CBFFRK010000043.1:0-33329 GCF_965644245.1 Erwinia sp. V71 | reverse complement strand
GCAGGATAGCTTATCGGTAGCTAACCGTCCCTCCATCCACATGACCAAGCGTTGCACTTATTATCTGAATTCGCGAACACGCATCAGCCCGCAAGGGTCATTACTGGTGGCATTAACGGCTGCCCAGGGTATGTTTCTTTCGCCGCTGGCACAGGCCATCAGCTCTGCCACTCCTGATATGTTAATTAATTACAACAGCGGCCTCGTCGGCTGGTATGCCAATACTAACGGATACAGCAGCGCACGAACCCTGCTGGAAGTCACGTCCAGTGGCACTCTGCATAATAATCTGACCCTTTACGGTACCTTTACCAGCACCGATGGTTACGTCCTGCACAATATGGGTACTATGGCCGGGTTTACCAATGACGATCTGCTCTCTGCCAGCAGCGCAGATTCCGCGCTGTCCGCCGTCATTTTCAATGATGGTGGCATAATGGGCACCATAACGAATAATGCCAGTATGATCGGCACCAATGCCTACGGCATTCAAAACAGTGGCTCGCTGAGCATGCTGAATAATGTCAGTGATGGCGTGATCAGCGGCATTGCCGGTGTGTATAACACGGGTAATATCACCGCGATCACCAATGACGGTACCATCAGCGGCAGCAGCGCCGGGCTGATCAACAGCGCCGGAGGCACCATCGGGACACTGACCAACAATGGCACCCTCAGCGGCAGCAGTTACGCGATTGCCAGCGATTCGCTCTCCAGCATCGGCACGATCATTAACTCAGGTACCATCGCCGGTAATATTGCGTCGGGCACACCACTGACCATCGCGGGCAGCAACAGCGGTGTCGGCACGCTGACGGGCAGCAACGGCCAGGTGGGTAATATTTTGCTGGATAATACCGATCTCAGCTTCAGCGGCGGTAACCTGTACCTGAATGATCATATCCAGACCCAGGGCGGCAGTGTCACCAATTCAGCCGCCACCCTGCTGGTGGATAATGCGCTGAATATTGACGGCAGCTACATTCAGTCCTCTGCCGCAGCGCTGGTGCTGGGTGTGTCGGACAGCGCAGTGGCAAATGGCAATGCCACCACCGACAGCGGTTACGGGCGGTTGATCGTCTCCGGTTCCGCCATTGTCGATGCGGGTTCAACCATCGCCCTGCTGCGTAGCGGAAACAGCTATAACTTTGCCAGCGGACAGCGCTATGTGGTGATTGATGCCGCCAGCACCGGCACTGACTACCACAGCAGCCATCTCAACTATCAGGCCATCGGTTACACCGACAGCGTCACTGGCAGCACAGTGACCAGTGACGGACGCAGTGCCCTTGTGGTAAGTCTGGGTTCCTGGAACGCGCCTGGCGATAACGGCAGTACAACACCGATTACTCCGGTGAAACACACGCGCTGGGCCACCAGCGGCAATGCCATTTCCTCGCTCAATGGCCTGGCCAGCCATTCCGGCATCGGCAGCGGCATTCTCGATTTGTATAACGCGTCACTGGCGATCGATAACCAGGCCGAAGCGAACCGGGTTGGCGAACGCCTCTCCTCCACGCAGAATATTAATGCCAGCGCCGCGACAGCCGCTGCATCGGACGCCGCTTTTGCCGTCGTCGGCAACCATATCAATGCACAGCGTAATCCGGACAGCAGTGACATCAGCGGTGTCGCGACCGGTGAAGGCGATGAAGGCTGGATGATCTGGGGTCAGCCATTCGGCGGCTTCGCCCAGCGTGGCACCAGCAGTGAAGTCAGCGGCTATCGGGCAAAATTCGGCGGCCTGCTGCTCGGCGCGGATCGTGCGCTGGGTGACAGCTGGCGCAGCGGCGCGGCGCTGACTTACAGCATCACCTCTGTGCATGGCGAAGACAATCTGGCGGGTAACCGCTCCACCGCCAGCAACTACGGTGTGATTGGTTACGCGGGTTATACTGGCGAGCCATGGTTTGTGAATCTCTCCGCCGGACTGGCGCACCAGAACTACAGCACCCTGCGTCAGGTGAGTTTCACTGGCTATCAGGACAGCGCAAACGGCAACTTCAACGGCAATTCCGTCACCCTGCAAACTGAAGCGGGCTATCCGCTGGCACTGGCGCGCGACACAGTGCTGACGCCACTGGCGAGCCTGGCGTGGAGTTATCAGCACCTCGACGGTTACCAGGAGAGCAGCAGCAACGGCATGGGCCTGACGGTCGATGCGGCACATGCTCAGTCGCTGACCAGTGATATCGGCGCGCGTCTGGAGCATGCCATCGCCACCGGTTTTGGCAACCTGACGCCTTATCTGCAACTGTCATGGATCCATCAGTATGACAACCGCCAGATGAGCAGTTCAGCCAGCTACAGCGCCGATACCCTTGGTGAAACCCGCTTTACCACCAAAGGTGCCGCGCCGGTGAAAGATATGGCTGGCGTCGCGCTGGGCAGCACGCTGTATCAGGCTGGCGATACCAGTCTTGATGCACGTTACGATCTGCAGCGCGGTGAAAATTATCAGGCCCATACCTTCAGTCTGCGCCTGAGCAAACAGTTCTGATGCCTTAACGGCTGATCCTCTCTTACTGACATTTCTGCGCTATCCCCTTCCCCCACGCCGTAGGGGAAGGGGTGCAGCAACGAAGATTCAGCGTCGTTGCTGCACCCACCACAGTCTTCCCCCATTGCATGCGGGAAGGAGCAGCCTGAGCCTGACTTGCTGTTTGTTTTTATCTTCGCTGACCAGCGTGATCACAAGCGGCCGTATCACCTGAGCGGGTTTTGTTACTGCCGACATCGCGTTATGCTGTCCTCAGCAACACCGGTGTCATACCCGGCAGAGACAATCAGGATAAGGGCAATCAGGAGAGAATATGAACGGTCTTACGGTTATCGAGGCGCTGGATCGACTGGAGTCGATGTACGATGCGACGGTCAACGCCCTGCGTGACGCCATTACCACCTATATTGCGCACGGCGAGCTGCCGGATGCTACCCGGCGGGCGCAGGGCCTGTTTGTGTATCCCGAGCTGCGCGTCAGCTGGCAGGGCAATGCGGCAGATCACCGCCTGTCCCGCGCGTATGGTCGCTTCAGCCGCGCCGGATGCTATGCCACCACGATTACCCGTCCGGCGTTGTTCCGTGATTATCTGCAAAAACAGCTGGAGATGCTGGCGGGCGAGTACCCGATTACGCTGGAAGTGCGTCCGTCACAGCAGGAAATTCCCTTCCCATATGTGCTGGACGGCTCAGGTTTAGTGCTTGACCGCTCAATGAGCGCCGGTATCGCGCAGCACTTCCCCACCACCGAACTGGCGCTGATTGGCGATGAGAATGCCGACGGTATTCTGCACCCGGAAGAGCCTTTCCCGCTCTCTCACTTTGATGCGCTGCGCAGCGACTTCTCCCTCGCGCGACTCAAGCACTACACCGGCACGCCTGTCGAGCATTTCCAGTCCTGGGTGCTGTTTACCAACTACACCCGCTATGTCGATGAGTTTGTGCGCTGGGCCTGTGAACAGATCGCCGATGCTGACTCGCCCTATCAGGCACTCTCCTGCGCAGGCAATATTGTGATTACCGCCGACACGCCGAACCCGCAACAGACCGTCTCCGATCTGGCATGGAAAAACCACCAGATGCCCGCCTGGCACCTGATGATGGCCGATGGTCAGGGGATCACGCTGGTGAATATTGGCGTCGGCCCGTCGAACGCCAAAACCATCTGCGACCATCTGGCGGTACTGCGTCCGCACGCATGGCTGATGATTGGTCACTGTGGCGGCCTGCGCGAAAGTCAGACCATTGGCGACTATGTGCTGGCGCACGCCTATCTGCGCGACGACCATGTGCTGGATGCGGTGCTGCCGCCGGATATTCCGATCCCCAGCATCGCCGAAGTGCAGCGCGCGCTGTTTGATGCGACTAAGATGGTCAGCAATATGCCAGGCGAAGAGGTGAAACAGCGGTTGCGTACCGGAACGGTGGTCACCACCGACGACCGCAACTGGGAACTGCGCTATGCGGCTTCCGCTCTGCGCTTTAACCAGAGCCGCGCGGTGGCGGTCGATATGGAAAGTGCCACCATAGCCGCACAGGGTTACCGTTTCCGCGTCCCCTACGGCACGCTGTTATGTGTCTCCGATAAGCCGCTACACGGTGAAATTAAGCTGCCGGGTCAGGCCAACCGTTTCTATGAGGGGGCGATTTCCGAGCATCTGCAGATTGGTATCTGCGCCATTGACCTGCTGCGCGCCGAAGGCGACCGCGTCCACTCGCGTAAACTGCGGACCTTTGTCGAGCCGCCATTCCGTTAATGTGGGGAACACGACGCGCCCGGGAGATGGGCGCGTTGCAGGCACCCGTTTTCAGCCCTCCCCCATTATGGCGGGAGGGCGGCAGAGCGGATTACCAGCTGTAGCTGACGGAACCGACAACAGTACGTCCGGTGCCGTAGAAGCAGGCGGAAGTATTGCTGCAGGACGCAACATAGTGCTTGTCGGTCAGGTTATTGACATTCAGCTGCACGGTGGTGCCTTTCAGTGCAGAAGACGCCGCACCCAGATCATACTTCGCCATCACGTCATACAGCGTATATTTCGGGACAGTATTGGTGCCGGTGGAGTCGGCGCAGGTCATTCCGGTGTAACGCACACCCGTTCCGACCGTAATGCTATTCAGCACACCATCGAGGAAGCTGTAGCTGCCCCACGCCGATGCCGCATGACGCGGAATACTGGATGGCGTGTTGCCAACCTGTGCCGCCGTGGTGCTTTCCTTGGTTTCGGAATCCATATAGGTGTAAGACGCCATCACATTAATTTCCGGCGTCAGCTGGCTGCGCAGCTCGGTTTCCACCCCTTTGGTACGCACGCGGCCAATCTGCTCGTAGTAACCCAGCGTGCTGTTATACGCGCTGATGTTTTTCTGATTCAGGTGGAATGCGGATACCGTCAGCGAGGTTTCGCTTCCTGCAGGCTGGAATTTCACCCCCACTTCCGCCTGTTCACCAGTGGTTGGTTTCAGCGGATCGCCGCCCGGCTTACCGCTGTCCAGCACTGGCTCAAACGAGGTACTGTAGCTGATATAAGGCGAAATACCGTTATCAAAGGCATACAGCAAACCTGCGCGACCGGTAAATTTATTATCATTGACCTGCGTCTCAGTATCACTGGTACGATCCAGCGTTTTTACTTCTGACCAGTCATGACGGCCTGACAGCAGCAGATTCCACTGATTCCACTCCAGCTGATCCTGCAGATAAACGCCAACCTGATTCAGTTTTTTGTGATCGTCAGTCACCAGGCTAAAGGTGCTCTCATCGATACTGACGCGGGTTGGGTTTGCCCAGTCAAGATCGTACTGCGAACCGCTGTCGCGCCACAGTTTGCTGTCTTTGTCGCTCCACTTATAGTCGAGGCCAGTCAGAACCGTGTGTTTTACCGCTCCGGTATCAAACAACGCTTTAAACTGGTTATCAATGCCCAGTTCATCCGTTTCGATTTTGTCATGCTGCGGACGGCGGCCAATCACCGTGTTCGATTCATTCCAGGTATACACCAGGTACTTATACGACTCATGCATTTTGGTGTAACGCAGGTTCTGCTGGAATGACAGCCCATCATTAAAGTTGTGCTCGAAAATATAGCCAACGGATGTCTGTTCACGTTTCGCCTGGTTATAGCTCGCATCGCTGACGTTAAAGTCGTAAGGAATGTACTGGCCGTCACCTGCCACCACGGTGCCGATATACGGCAGGAAGTTACGGAATCCGGCTTTTGGTTCATTGGTGTAGCTGGTCAGTAAAGTAATGCTGGTGTCTTCATTCGGCAGCCAGGTCAGCGCCGGGGCAATCGCCATACGCTGTTGTTTATTGTCCTTCACGGCCTCATGCTTCGTGCTGGCAACACCGTTCAGGCGATAAAACAGCGTATAGTCATCATTCAGTGCACCACCAAAATCAAACGCCGCTTCCGCCAGATGCTGGTTGCCGCTGCTGAACTGCACTTTATGGATGCTTTCCGCCGTTGGGCGTTTGCTGGTCATGGCGATAATCCCGCCAGGGTTAACCTGACCATACAGCACCGATGCCGGACCGTGTACCATTTCCACGCGTTCTAACAGCCAGGGATCGATCTGCCCCGCTGCCCCACCCTGTCCGGAGATACCGTAACTCAGACCATCGAGGAATTTCGGCGCATAGCGGAAACCACGGCTGATCACTTCATCGTTACGGTTAGAGCTGCCGCGATAGTTGTTCACCACACCGCTGGTATAGCCCAGCGCATCAGCGACAGACGGCGCGGCCTGGTCGTCCAGCTGCTTGCGGGTGATCACTGAAACGGCCTGCGGCGTTTTGCGCAATGGCGTTGCGTTTTTGGTGCCTGCGGCACTCTCTTTCGCCACAATCGTGTTCTGCGCCGCCGTCACGCTCTCTTCGCTGGATGCGGTGACCGTCATGCTGCTTTCCGTCGCCGCCATGCTCTGGGAAAACGGTATAACCATCAATGTTGAAGCCAGTAACACGCGCTTGCGCACGGTGCCAGCATATAATGCGCCGAAGCTGAGCGGCTGCTTTTTACCCATATCCTTATCATCCCCGTTGTGACTGCTTATTAAATTTATGGTCTGACGCACAGGCTCCAGCCGCGAAATCGCGCCTTGCCACAGAGAGAAAAGATCGCCTCTGGCTGGAGCCGCAGGGATGCTATTGGAAGTGAAAATGATTCTCAATCATATTCGTATTAGTATTTCTTAAGTCAATTTTCGAAGACATAGTGTTACTCTCTGTTGCGAAAAGTAACGAGGGAGAAGTGACTGATGGCAGGTAAAAATCGTATGCCGGCATTGCAGCCAGAGGGAAGCGCAGCACGCTTGCTGGCGGCGGACAATCGCGGCCAGCAAGCATGGTGGCAACAGCTGGCGCAGATCGGTACACCGCTGGTGGAGGCACAGTCAGGCAATGACGTGACGATGAGTTATTTCTGGCGAGATCCGGCAGGCAATGAGCACACGTCGCCCACAGTGAAGGTTTATATCGATATCAACGGCATCACCGATCACCACAGCCCGGACCCGGAACACATGCAGCGTATCGCTGGCACCGATATCTGGCACTGGTCAACCGTGGTCGATGCGCGCTGGCGTGGCGGGTATAATCTGATCCCGATTGACGCCAGCAAGCTGCCTCCGGAATACAGCGATGACCCGGCGACCGCCAGTCAGCAGCAGCGCGAATGGTGGATGACACTGCTGCTGGAGCATACCATTGCCGATCCGCTCAATCCGCTGCGCCCGCATTTTAACAGTCGTCGCAAACCGCTCTCTTCCGCCCATATGCCACACGCCCCGGTGCAGGCGGGCTGGCAGGCTTATGATGCAGGCGAGGCGGTGGACGCTGATGCGGGACGATTGCAGCGTTTTCACTGGCAAAGTACCCTGCTGGCGAATCAGCGACCAGTCTGGCTGTATACCACCGGCGACACCGCACAGCCTGATCAGCGCCCGCTGATTATTATGCTGGACGGACAAAACTGGGCGCAGAATATCCCGATCTGGTCGGCCCTCGACAGTCAGACTGCTGCGGGCCTGTTGCCTGCCGCCTGCTGGCTGTTTATTGACGTGATCGACCTTGCGCACCGTGGTCAGGAGTTGCCCTGCAACGAACCATTCTGGCAGGCGGTACAGCAGGAGTTACTGCCGCAGGCCAGACGTTACGCCACATTCAGCGAAGAGGCCGATCGCACCGTGGTCACCGGGCAAAGCTACGGCGGACTGGCGGCATTGTACGCTGGCCTGTTCTGGCCGCAGCGCTTTGGCCGCATCCTCAGCCAGTCGGGCTCCTTCTGGTGGCCGGACCCTGAGCTGCTGCGCAACAATGCCGAAGAAACCGGCTGGCTGACCCGTCAGGTGACGTCGGGTGACGCCGCCCACTCCGGCCTGACGATTTTTATGGAATCCGGCACCACGGAAGCGGATATCGGCTATGTAAACCAGCAAATGTTGCAGGCGTTAAAAAGCACCACACATCAGGTCAGTTACCGCGAATATATTGGCGGCCACGACAACCTGTGCTGGCGTGGCGGTCTGATTGACGGACTGCAGGCGCTGCTGGCCGGGTTTATCCGCCGCTAGCGTTGTTTCCCCCGGCGCTATATGGCAGGCGCCGGGTGATAACGTCCGCACGGCACAATCAGCGGCGTATGTGATACCGGGTCATCAATAATGACACTGCTCATACCAAACACCTGCTGCACCAGTTCTGCGCTGATAATCTCCGCCGGTTTGCCCTGTGCCACAATCTGCCCGCTGTGCATCACAATCAGATGATCAGCATAGCGACAGGCCTGATTCAGATCGTGCAGTACCGCAATCAGCGTATGCCCGGCCTGCTGGTTCAGCTGACGAAACAGATCCAGCAGTTCAATCTGGTGGGCGATGTCCAGCCAGGTGGTAGGTTCATCCAGTAACAGCAGCGGTGTCTGCTGCGCCAGCACCATCGCCACCCATACCCGCTGACGCTGACCACCGGACAACTCATCCACGCTGCGATCCGCCAGCTGGGCGACATTGGTCGCCGCCATCGCGGCATCGACCGCCTGCCTGTCGGCATCGCTCCACTGTTTCAGCAGGCTCTGGTGCGGATAACGACCACGCGCCACCAGATCCGCCACGCTGATGCCTTCCGGCACAATGGCATGCTGCGGCAGTAAACCCAACTGACGCGCCAGCGCTTTAGTGCCCAGCTGATGAATCTCTTTGCCGTCCAGCAGCACCTGCCCGGCACGTGGTTTCAGCAGGCGACACAGCGCGCGCAGCAGCGTCGATTTACCGCAGGCGTTGGGGCCAATAATCACCGTAAACTGTTTGTCGGGAATGCTGACGCTAAGATCGCTGGCAATCACTTTCTGTTCATAAGCCAGCGTCAGGCCTGATGCCTGAAGACGGCTGGCGGTGGAAATAGTACTCATCAGCGACGGGACTCCCGAATCAACAACCCAATCAGATATACACCACCAATACTGACGGTGACCGCGCCAACCGGCAGCTGGATGCCATTAAAACTGTGCTGGGCGGTGATATCCGCCGTCAGCAGCAGCAGTGCCCCCGTGGTGGCTGCAGAAAACAGTGGTACGGCACTGGCACGGGTCAGACGGCGGGCAATCTGCGGCGCGGCCAGGGCGATAAACGAAATCGGCCCGGCCGTTGCGGTGGCCGTTGCGGTCAGGATAATACCGCACAGCATCAGCCACAGGCGGCTGCCCTCGGTATTAATACCCAGCGCACGCGCACTGTCATCGCCCATCTCCATCAGTTGCAGACGACGCCCCAGCAGCAGCACCAGCATCAGTGTCAGCGGAATCGCGATCAATGCTGGCTGCCCTTTCGCCCAGGTCAGGCCATTCAGTGAACCGGCGGACCACAACGCCGCCGTCATCGCGCTTTCCAGCGAACTGGTGACCATCAGCCAGCTGTTAAACGCCGACAGCAGTGCGGCAACGCCAATGCCGACAATGATCAGGCGAAAACCGGCAATCCCCTCACGCCACGCCAGCAGATACATCAGCGCTGCCGCGACAATGCCACCCACCAGCGCCCCGGCGGCAATCTGATAGTAATTGCCCTGCAGAACAATAATCACCACCAGTGCACCGGTCCACGCACCGGTATTAAAACCGACGATATCCGGGCTGCCGAGCGGATTGCGGATCGCCGACTGAAAAATCGCGCCGCTCATGCCTAACCCGGCCCCCAGTACCAGCGCCAGCAGGATGCGCGGAGCACGCCACTGACTGACGATGGTCACCATGCCCGGCGTACCCTCCCCCTGCAATGCCAGCCAGACCTGCTGAGGCGTCAGGCTGAGCGTGCCGTAGCACAGCGCAAACAGCGCCAGCAGCAGCGCCAGCAACAGCAGCGTGCTGTTGACCAGCACCACCCGCAGCGGGATACGCAGATTGATTGCGCCAGCGGAATTCCCCAGCAGCAGCGTCCTGGTGGTCATGCCAGCCTCCTTAATGCTTACGTTGCCGCACCAGCCAGATTAAGACTGGTGCGCCAATAAATGCGGTCACCACCGACACCCGTAACTCCCCCGGTGCGACCAGTCGCCCGGCGATATCGGCCAGCAACAGTAATATCGGTGCCAGCAGGAACGAACCGATGACAATCCAGCGCTGATCGGTGCCAAACCACCAGCGCGCCACATGCGGGATCATCAGGCCAATAAAGCTGATGGGGCCAACCAGCGCCGTGGTGGAACCGCACAGGATCATCACAGTCATTACCGCCAGCAGACGCACCAGCACCACTCGCGTCCCCAGCGCCGTGGCGATCTCCTCGCCCATACTCAGCGTGTTCAGCGCCCGCGCCGACACCAGCGCCAGCACCGCTCCGGCGAGGATCACCGGAGCCACCAGCGCAATATGGGGCAATGAACGAATATCGAGGGTGCCGACCTGCCAGATACGCATTTGATCGAAGGTTTGCGGGTTGATCAGCATTAACGAGGTGGACATCCCCATCAGCACCGCGCTCAGCGCGACACCGGTCAGCGTCAGGCGTACCGGACTGACTTTACCACCGCCGATAGAACCGATCAGCCACAGGGCAATGCTGGCGAGCAGCGCGCCACTCCAGCCAAACAGCAGCCATCCGCCGATGCCGCTGACGCCGAACAGGCTGATACCAATCACTATCGCGAAGCTGGCACCGGCGTTAACGCCGAGGATACCCGGGTCGGCCAGCGGATTGCGTGTCAGTGCCTGAATGACCGCGCCGGCGCCACCCAGCGCCAGTCCGGCAAGAATCCCCGCCAGCGTTCGCGGCAGGCGTGCATCCATCACAATCACGCTGTCGGCGTTATGCAGCTGGCCGCTCAGACTGAGCCAGACATCCTGTGGCGAAATAGCTTTTGCCCCGAGCAGCAGACTGAGCAGGCAGATAATCACCAACAGCAGCAGCAACGCGCCCGCTAACAACAGCTGGCGCGGTAATACAGTCATTGTTCTCATCACGGGTTACGGCTGCACCTTGCCGAAATGGCGCTCAATACTGTTCAGCATATTGCTGGCACTGTAGTAATCGAGGCGGAACGTATCCGGCCCCATGGCGTAAATATGCTGTTGCTGCACCGGTGGCAGATGCTTAAGGAAAGGATTATTACTGACCTGCTGCACCGTGGCCTCGGTGGCGGAGAACAGCAGCAGCGTGTTGCCATTCAGACCGAAAGCCATATTCTCCCCGGCCAGCTGAATAATGTCGTTGCGCTTACCCATACTGGTTTGCGGCGTGACATCCATCGGCAGCGACGCCAGAGTAAAACCGAGTTCAGTCAGCAGTTTTCCCTGCGCCGAAGCGGGGGTCCACAGATTCACACCACGGCCATCTTCGTAATACACCAGCGCGGAAACTGGCTGCGGCGGCAGCGTAATGGACTGCTTCAGCGCCGCGACGCGCTGATTAAAACCGTCAATCCGGCTCTGCGCCTGCGCGTCATGGCCGGTAATACTGCCCAGTTCGGTTGCCAGTTGCTGCCAGCTCTTGTCACCGTAATCGATCACCAGCGTCGGCGCGATAGCGGACAGCTGTTCATACAGTTTGAGGGCAGAATCGCCGCCAGTGGCAGCAATAACAATCAGATCAGGCGCTTCGGCGGCAATCGCTTCCGCATTCGGTTCACTGATATACAGCGGTTTCACCTGACGCGCTTTCGCTTCCTGACCCCACTGGGTAAAGAAACCCTGATCGTCCGCCACCGAGGTATTGCGCGCGGTTGCACCTGAACCGATCACCGGCGCATCAATCGCCAGCAGGGTTCCGGTCAGCGTCACGCTGGTCGACACAATACGCTGCGGCGCATGGTCAAGGGTGAATGCCCCTTTCGGCGTCTGCAGCGTGCGCGGCCAGTCGCCCTGGGCGGCATGATGGGCTGGCGCAGCAGCCTGTTCACTGGATGGGTTATCGCAGCCAGCCAGTTGCAGGGCCAGCGGTAACAACAGCAGCGCGGCAAAACGTGACGCGCGGTTAGACAGCATATTTTTCATTTATAAGGGAAATTTATGTAAATGAGTATTATTATCATACCGGGAATGGGGTTGAATTGAAACGGCTTTGCCGTCGCGGAAAGCTGCGGTGGATCAATTCCCCTGGCGGAAAAATGGCTTTTTTATGCCTGCCTTCATAAATAGTTTGATTATTATTCGCAGCTTAACCATTCTTATAACTCCCCCGACTTCTTTGACCTCGCTGGAACGCAATTGCAAAAGCTGCATACAAAACTGCTGCACGCCATTCAGGGCACAGCATGGTATCCCAAACGGCGTTCCTACGGGGTTCTGCTTCGGCGCGAAATCACTCCACTGGCTGTACCGATCCTGTTCGAGAATGCCTGCGTCCTGCTGATGGGGGTGCTGAGCACCTTCCTGGTCAGTCGTTTAGGTAAAGAAGCGATGGCCGCTGTCGGGCTGGCTGAAAGTTTCAGCATGGTGATCATTTCGTTTATTGCCGCCGTCGATCTCGGCACCACCGTGGTGGTGGCGTTCAGTCTGGGGAAACGCGATCGCAAACGGGCACGCGCCGCCACACGTCAGTCGCTGGTACTGATGACACTGGCCGCCGTGGTGCTGGCGTTGCTGATCGAGTTTTCCGGTAGTGCCATCGTCAACCTGATTGCCGGTGACGCCGACCCGGCGGTGAAGGAACTGACGCTCACCTACCTGCGTATCACCGTCTGGAGTTATCCCGCGGCTGCCATCGCCCTGATCGGCTGTGGCGCACTGCGCGGCGCAGGCAATACCAAACTGCCGATGCTGATTAACGGCGGGATGAATATCCTCAATATTATTATCAGCAGCCTGCTGATTTATGGCTGTCTCTCATGGAACGGGCTGGGCTTTATCGGTGCCGGTATCGGCCTGACGCTGTCACGCTATATTGGCGCGGCGGCGGTGATCTATGTGCTGGCGATTGGCTTTAACCCGGCGCTGAAAGTCACCCTGCGCAGCTACTTCCGCCGGATGAACGGGCCGATTCTGATGGAAGTGCTGAGTATCGGCCTGCCCGCCAGTATCGAATCGGTGCTGTTTAACGGCGGCAAACTGCTGACACAAGTCTTTGTTGCAGGCATGGGCACCAGCGTGATTGCCGGTAACTTTATCGCCTTCTCCATTGCCTCGATCATCAACCTGCCCGGTAACTCACTGGGCGCCGCCGCCACCATTATTGTCGGCACCCGGCTCGGCAAACAGCAGGTGAGCCAGGCGGAACGCCAGCTGAAGCATATTTTCTGGCTGTCCACCTTTGGACTCTGTGCACTGGCAATGATTTCCGTGCCGCTGGCAGGCGTGCTGGCCTCGTTCTACACCAGCGAAGAAGACGTTATCGATGTCGTTAAAGTGCTGGTATGGCTTAACGCCGCCTTTATGCCGATCTGGGCGGCCTCCTGGGTTCTGCCCGCAGGCTTAAAAGGCGCGCGCGATGCCCGTTACACCATGTGGATCTCGATGATCGGCATGTGGGGCTGCCGGATTGTGGTCGGCTATATTCTGGGAATTGTGCTCGGCTTTGGCGTGGTCGGCATCTGGCTGGGGATGTTCCTTGACTGGATCGTGCGCGGTCTCTGCTTCTGGTGGCGGCTGACCAGCGGGCGCTGGCTGTGGCAGTACAGTCATCTGCGCAGCAAAAACAAACCGACGCCGTAACAGCGGAGCCACTGACATCAGCCCCGCCCGCGAGGCGATATCTGGCTCATGACTAAAATAGCGGCTGACGCATTCTGCGGCACGCGCCGAAAAAACGTCGCCCAGCGCGCGACCCGTCTCACATTTTCCCTCCGCAACCATCACCTTTGGTGATTGCTCGCATACACTGCTTTTTTATCCTGCGCGCAATCAGTGAGGTTCCGTGATGAAACCCGCCATTCTGGTGGTCGATGAAGATCATACCCTCTGCCAGCAACTGAGCGATGTGCTGAGTGAGCATGGCCTGACAGTTTACAGCTGCCAGCGCGGCGCCGATGCGCTACGCTGCCTGACACTGCGCAACGATATCTCGCTGGCGATGCTGGATATGATCCTGCCGGACACCAATGGCCTGCTGCTGTTACAGCAGATACAACACCTGCGACCGGATATGCTGGTCATGATCCTGACCGGAATGGGTTCAGAAGCCGACACCGTGATAGGGCTGGAGATGGGTGCCGATGACTATATCGCCAAACCCTTCAGTCCGCGGCTATTAGTCGCGCGTATTAAAGCGATGCTGCGCCGCAGTGGTATCGTGGCACGCTCCAGCGTACAGGACATTCCACAGGGCTGGCAGTTCAACGGCTGGCGGCTCGATGAAAACCGCTGCACCTTATCTAATCCCAGCAGTGAAGACGTGCCACTCACCCAGGGAGAATACAGCCTGCTGCTGGCGATGATCCGCCATGCCCGCAAGGTACTGACGCGTGACCAGCTGCTGGAACTCACCCACAGCGAAACGCTGGACGTGCTGGACCGCACCATTGATGTCCTGATCATGCGCCTGCGGCGCAAAATCGAAGCCAACCCACACCAGCCAACCCTGATCCGCACCCTGCGCGGCCTGGGCTATGTCTTTGCTGCCGATGTCACGCGCCTCGACACTCCTCCCCCCATTGCCAGCCGCATTGCCTGATTGCCTGATTGCCTGATTGCCTGATTGCCTGATTGCCTGATTGCCTGATTGCCTGATTGCCTGATTGCCTGATTGCCTGATTGCCTGATTGCCTGATTGCCTGATTGCCTGATTGCCTGATTGCCTGATTGCCTGATTGCCTGATTGCCACCAACAGCCAGAAGAATTCCCAAAGCGCCACATACGCGAAAAGCACAGGGAATACGGGCAAAAAAGGAAAGCGTCCCGCGCCAGGGATGGCGTGGGCCGGGCAGCTAGGGATGGCGAACAGCGACTTTCCGATTTGCCCGTATTCCCTGTGCCGGGCACCATCCCCACAGCGACGCCCCTAAACTAACCCAACCCCAAAGCAAATCACTTCACCGTCCACCCCTTATACTGCCCGACATTATTGCGATCAATCATCTGCACCGGAATCAACACCGTCTCTTTCGGCGCCGGTTTCCCCTGCAAAATGTCATAGCCAATTTCCACCGCACGCGCCGCCATCACCTGTGGGTCCTGCGCTGGTGTGGCAACAAACAGCGAATTACTGCGCTTCAATGCTTCTTCGCCATCCGGCGAACCATCAACACCCACAATAAAGAACTCACTGCGCTGCGCCTGCTTCGCCGCCAGATCAGCACCAATTGCCGTCGGATCATTAATCGCGAAAATAGCATCCACTTTAGGGTTAGCGGAAAGCAGCGAAGTCGCCACTTCCAGCCCACCTTCGCGACTGCCTTTGGCATTCTGATTATCGGAAAGCACCTTAATACCCGGATACTTTTTCAGTTCCCCCTGACAACCCGAAACCCTGTCCATAATCGACGACACTGGCGGCCCGTTAATAATCAGAATATCGCCTTTCCCTTTCAGCCGGTTAGCAATGTACTGACAGGCCAGCATCCCGGCCTGAGTATTATCGGAAGTGATCGATGCGTCTGCTCCGTCAGCCGTCACATCCACCGCCACCACCACCACACCCGCATCACGTGCCCGTTTCACTGCCGGGGCGATGCCTTTCGAGTCCGCCGCGCCGAGCAAAATCATATCCACCTTCGCCGCGATAAAGTTATCGATCTGCGCCACCTGCTGACCGAGATCATAACCGCTGGATACCAGCGTCACCTTGACGTTATTGCCCGCCAGCTCATGCGCCTTCATCTCCGCCCCTTTCGCGATTTGCACAAAGAACGGATTCGCCAGATCGCCCACAGTGACGCCGATACTTTTTAGCGCTTTCGCCTGCGCCAGTGATGCTGTCAGCAGCGCAACGGCCAGCAGCCCGCCTGTAATCCGATGTAAACGCATAGATCTTCTCCTGTATGGATTGGATTGCATGTGCTCACGCCTCTGCTCTGGAGGGAACGGAATGGCGGGAAACCGAATGATTTGCGGCGTTTGTTCCCCCACCCCAGCCCTCCCCCATGGCATGAGGGAGGGAGTATCAGCCCCCTGCCCCATGTGTGATGGAGGAGGTACGTGAACGTTAGGTCTGATGATGGCGGGTGCGGTATTTATCAAGCAGCACCGCAATAATGATCACCGCCCCCTTGATCACTAACTGCCAGAAGTAAGAGACGCCCATCAGCGTCATACCGTTGTTCAGCGTGGCAATAATCAGCGCGCCGATTAACGTGCCAGTGATACTGCCAATGCCGCCGACAAAACTGGTGCCACCGAGGATCACCGCCGCTATCGCATCCAGCTCATAACCCACACCGAGATTGCCATTGGCGCTGTAAAGCCGTGATGCGCTCATCAGCCCGCCAAGACCGGACAACAACCCACTGGCGGCATAGACAAACAACAACACCGCACCGACCTTAATCCCGGTCAGCCGTGCCGCCTGCATATTGCCGCCCACGGCGTAGATATGAACGCCCAGCGTGGTGCGGCGCAGAATAAACCAGCACAGCGCCACCACTGCAAAGGCAATCACCACCAGCCACGGCACGGAACCAAGATAGCCATTACCGATCCACTCAAAATTGATCGACGAGTTAATCACCGTCGTGCCATCCGCCAGCAGATAGGCCGCGCCACGCAGCGCGGTATAAGTGCCGAGCGTGACAATAAACGGCGGCAGCCCGGCCCAGGCAACCAGCATGCCGTTAAACAGCCCCATCAACAGCCCCGCCAGCAGCGCAGCGGGAATCGACAATGCCGCCAGCGCCGGATTGAGCGACACCACCATCGCCACTACCGCTGTCGCCCCCAGCATCGACCCCACGGACAAATCGATACCGCCCGTCAGAATGACAAACGTCATCCCTGCCGCCAGCACGATATTAATGGAGGCCTGACGGGTAATATTCAGCAGATTGCCTTCTGTAAAAAAGTTCGGCGCGACCAAACCGAATACCACCACGATCAGCACCAGAACAGGCAAAATACCGATGGTTTGCAGCATATCGGCAACCAGTACGCGCTTTAGCCCTGGAAACCTGCTGCGTTGGGGTGTGCTGGTAGTCATCGGCTTCTCCTCAGGCGTCGGCGGCTTGCGGCACATCAACACCCGTCGCCAGCGTCATAATGCTCTCCTGGGTAATCGCTTCCCCCTGCAGCTCGCCGACAATCGCCCCCTCGCGCATCACATACACCCGGTCGCTCATCCCCACCACCTCCGGCAGTTCACTGGAGATCATCAGTATGGCCACCCCCTGCTGCGCCATCTGGTTCATCATGCGGTAGATCTCGCTCTTCGCCCCGACATCCACACCGCGCGTCGGCTCATCGAGCAGCAGAATACGCGGCCCAATGGCGATCCAGCGCGCAATCAGCAGCTTCTGCTGATTACCGCCTGACAAGCCACCGGCCCGTACCTGAGCATGAGGAATGCGGATATTGAGGGTGTGAATCGCTTCGCCGGAAATCGTCTGCCCTTTGCGCCGATCCAGCAGCCCGTAATGGGCATCGCGTTCAATGGTCGCCACCACAATATTTTCGTGCGCGGCGAGTTCGGGGAACAGCCCCTGCTCTTTGCGGTTTTCCGGCAGATAGCCCATACCAAGCGCAATCGCCTCGCGCGGCGACGTGATATGTACCGGCGGCCCTTCAATGGCGACAGTGCCGTGGGTGGAGGTTCGGATACCAAAAATCAGCTGCGCCAGCTCTGAACGCCCTGCGCCGACCAGTCCCGCCAGGCCGACAATTTCCCCCGGGCGAACATACAAACTGCAGGGGTGAATTTTGCCGCCATCCGCCAGTGCTTCAACCGTCAGGCGCGGCATACCGCGGATAGCCACGGGCGCTTTATTAAACAGATCGCTAAGCGGACGTCCCACCATCATGCGCACCAGTTCAGCGGCATTCAGCGTGTCACGCAGCAGACTGCCGACATACTGACCGTCACGCAGCACGCTGACCCGATCGGCAAGCTCATACACCTCCGCCATGCGATGACTGATGTAAATGATCGCCATACCCGCACTGCGCAACCGCTTGATCAGTGCGAACAGCTGCGCGGTTTCGCGCGAAGAGAGTGCCGCCGTGGGTTCATCCATCACCAGAATGCGGCTGTTGCGGTGCAACGCGCGGGCAATTTCCACCTGCTGTTGCTCGGCGATGCTCAGCGTCATTACCCGGTCGCGGGCAGAAAACTGCGCGTGCAGGCGATCGATCACCTGCTGTGCTTCCTGCTCCATCTGACGGCGGCTGACCAGACCGCCACGCTGAATCTCTGCACCGAGAAAAATATTCTCCGCCACCGTCAGATTCGGCGCCAGGTTGATCTCCTGATAAATCAGGGTAATCCCGGCATCCAGCGCATCTTTCGGTGAGTGGATATGCGCGGGCTTACCGTCGATGAGAATCTCCCCGCTGCTGGCGGTGTAAGCGCCAGCGAGGATCTTCATCAGGGTGCTTTTCCCGGCACCATTCTCACCCATCAGGGCATGCACTTCGCCGGGAAAAACCGTCAAACTCACCTCTTTTAAGGCATAAAACTGCCCGAAGCGGCGTGAGATGTTGTTCATCTGCAGAATTGGCGGGGCAGCCATTTCCAGTCTCCTGTCCGGCGGTTAATCGCAGCAGTAAAACAGGAGAAAATAAATGGAAAATGTCAGCGGCGGTTCATATTTGTCATAGTGTTAATGACTGGTCTTGCTCCCGGGCTGATACAGTGGCACGTCTTTGCCAATAATATAGCGACGGCGCAGGCGTGAAGAGATAGCGTCCATCACCATCACGACCGCCACCAGCAACAGGGTGATAAACATCACCACATCCCAGTTCCACAGGCGCATATTTTCCGCATACACCAGGCCAATACCTCCCGCACCAACAAAGCCCAGTACAGCAGCTGAACGGGTGTTGGACTCCAGCTGATACAGACTCAGCGCGAGGAACGTCGGGAACGACTGGGTGAAAATACCGAAGCGATGTTTCTGCAGCGAATTCGCCCCCACCGCCTTCAGACCACGTCCCGGTGAACGCTCTACCGCCTCATGACCTTCGGCATACAGTTTGCCCAGCAGACCAACATCCTGCATCACGATCGCCAGCACACCGGCAAGCGGTCCCATGCCGACGGCGCGGACAAAAATCAGTCCCCAAATCGCCATATCGATGCCGCGCAAAATATCCAGCAGACGCCGCACCAGTAAGGCAACCGGGCGCAGCTGACGGCTGTGCATCACATTGCGCGCCGCAAGGAACGACAGTGGCAGCGCCAGCAGCGTGGCGGTCAGCGTACCGGCAAAGACAATCGCCAGCGTAATCGCAATCTGCGAGAAATAGTAAGCAAACGGCCAGTTAACGAAGTCATGCCAGACAAACATGCGCCGGAAATAGCGGCCAAGCTGCTGGCAGCCGTTGACCCACTGCGCCCACGGAATGCCGAACATCTGAAAGAACAGTACATAGAACAGCAGTACCGCCAGCGCCAGCAGTCCCAGGCGGCGGAGATAGCGGCGCTGCACGCGGAACAGATCGCCATGCTGCTGACGCAGACTGGCGACATCGATGGGTTGATCTAAGTGCATCATGCCTGTTTCCCCTCAACCACCCAGCGGCGCAAATGGCCGGAAAAGGTATCCAGCAGCGAGACCACGACAATAATGAGCAGCAGCGTGATGCTCACCTGATCATAGCGATCCAGCTTGATATTGGTCATCAGCTCCTGGCCGATACCACCCGCACCGACCAGACCGAGAATGGTCGATGAACGGAAATTCACTTCCATACGCATAAAGCTGTACGAAAGAAAGATCGGTTTCACCTGCGGCCAGTAAGCAAAGCGCATCCGCTGCAGTTTACTGGCGCCTGCCGCCGCCAGACCGCGTACCGGTTTGTCCGACGAGGTTTCGATTGCTTCATAAAACAGTTTGGTCAGGCTGCCGGTGGAGTGCAGCGCCAGCGCCAGAAAGCCGGGGATCGCGCCAATACCAAACGCCATGACAAACATCACCGCCCATGCCAGCTCCGGCATGGTGCGCAGGAACGCCACCAGCGTGCGAATGGCGTAACGCAGTGAAGCGGGCGTATGGGTGTTACCCGCGGCCAGAAATGCCAGCACGGTGGCGACCATCACCGACAACAGTGTCGCCGCCAGCGCCAGCTGCAGAGTTTCCCAGATCAGCGGCAGTTGAATGGGCAGACGGTAACCCCAGTAAGCCAGCGACCCTTCGGTACGGCCGTCGGCAAACAGCAGCGACCAGTGCAGCACCGGCACCGTTTCCAGCAGGTAGTCGAAGAAGTGTGGCAGGGATTCCCAGATGGTATGCAGGTCGAACTCTGCGATATGTCCCGCGCCAAGATAAAGTGTGACTAACAACAGCGACCACAGCAACGCATCGCGCTTTTGTCGTCCTTTGATTTGCTGATAATAGCGTTCGAAGTCGTTATTCATGCCGTCCACGTTGTAACAGGCACGCCGTAGCGGGCCGGAGGTTATTGATACCGGGCAGATTTGCGGAACACGATTCGAGCCGCCTTTAACTCTGTGCCAGCTCAGGGAACACGGTCAGATCGGAAAGTCGCTTTTCGTCATCCATGACCGCTCGGCCCACGCCATCCCTGGCGCGGGACGCTTTCCTTTTCTGACCGTGTTCCCTTCGCTTCAGCTTGCTGAGTTGTCTGTCGGTGTTCCCTTCACTTTAACATCAGCGATCTGTGGCAACTGATTAAGCGCGACCACCTTTGGTCAGTTCACGCTTCATTTCGATAATCTGCTTATAGTCATCCACGCTGGCCGGGCCGATATGCTGGGTGCCGCCCATCGCTTTGATAAAGCAGCTGTGATTTTCGGTATCCAGTTTCTTAATCGCTGTCACGACTTTCTGCTTAAAGTCAGCGGGCAGGCTGTTGCTGACCAGAATCGGGCCATTCGGGATCAGTGGCGATTGCCAGATAATGCGGATTTTTTTCATCAGGTCCGGATTATCCATCTTGATCATGCGGGTGAAAGCGCCCGCGGTGTAGCCAGTGTTGTAATCGCCGACCATCGAGGTCCAGGTGACCGCCCCGGCAAACTGGCCATTCAGCACGCCGAGGATGTCCTGCTCGTGACCGCCCGAGAAGGTGACGCTGCTGAAGGTGTTGTTATATTTGTTGTCGCTGGTGCCGCCATACAGCTGCTTAAACGACTGGTTCGGGATCAGGAAGCCCGAAGTGGAATCCGGGTCAGCAAAACCAAATGCGGTGCCTTTCAGATCTTCCAGTTTCTGATACGGGCTGTCCGCTTTTACCACCACCACAGAGTGGTAACCACGTGATTTATCGTTGTCATCCACCGCAATACCGACCACATCCACCGCTTTCGGATCTTTGATGTATACCGATGCGTAAGAGGATGGCGACATGCTCAGCACCAGATCAATCTTGCCGCCCAGCAGGCCCTGGATCACGCCAGAGTAGTCTGACGAGTTGCGCAGTTTGGTATCCACACCCAGCTCTTTATCAAAAAAGTCTTTCACGCACTGGTTATCACCAATCTGCTGCGTGGCGTTCTGGCCGCCGAGAATACCCAGATTCAGTTCCTTTGGTGCATCCGCTGCTACCGCGCTAAAGGTCATGACTGCGCCGGTCAATACTGTGGTCAAAACAAGATTTTTTTTCATTGCTGTCGCCTGTGTTGTGTTGCCTGCTTAGTGAACCTGACTGATTTCATCGCCATACAGGGTATGGAGAAGCGCTTCATCGATTTGTGCGGGATGCCCATCAAACACGATACGACCGTGTGCGATACCGATGGCCCGCGTACAGTACTCTTTCACCAGCTCGACCGAGTGCAGGTTGACCATCACGCTGATGCCGTTTTCACTCACCTGACGCAGCACATCCATAATGCGGCGGGTGTTTTTCGGATCGAGTGACGCCACCGGTTCATCGGCCAGCAGGATTTTCGGTTTCTGCATCAGCGCACGGCAGATCGCCACACGCTGCATCTGTCCACCGGAGAGGTTTTCCGCGCGCTGCAACGCCTGCGGCAGCATATTCATCCACTGCAGCAGCGAAATGGCACGGGCGCGATCGTCGTCGGGGAAAATTTTAAAGAAGGATTTCAGCGTCGAAGTCTGGCTGAGACGCCCCAGCAGCACATTGGTCAGTACATCGAGACGCGGCACCAGGCAGAAGTCCTGGAAAATCATGCCGCAGTCGGCACGCCACTGGCGCAGCTGACGGCTGTTCATTTTGACAATATCCTGCTGCGAGGCATCATCACGGTAGTTGACAATCGCCCCTTCCGTCGCCGGCAAGGTGCCATTCAGCACATGCAGCAGCGTGGATTTACCCGCGCCGGAACGACCGATCACCGCCACCAGCTCACCGGCATGCAGATCAAAATTGATATCCTGCAACACGCGCTGCTGGGCGGAATAAGCTTTCCCCAGGCCGCGCACGGCAAGAACGGTTTGCTGCTGTTGCGCCTGCCAGTGCGCCTCAGGTTCAGGAGCGGATTTCAATAGTGCCTGTGCCATATGCGTATCCGTGTCTGTTCAGTGAGTTGAAGAATTTCACGCTTATTAAGAGCATCGGGTATGAAAAGCAGATGACAGGCGGATGATAAAACCGTGACGACAGCCGGTTCTGTTAGCCGCGCAGGGTCAGACCGTCGTGTGCTGCCGCAATACCCGACGGCAGGGGGTTATGTTGCAGCCAGCGATCCACCTCATGCGTCAGGTGGGTCAGCCAGCTGTGGCGTGGGGCAATTTGCTGATGCAGACGAATGGCCAGCTGAATGTCGTTGTGATTACGCGGCGCATCACACGGCGGGTAGTTGCAGTCGATAATCAGATGTTCGGGCGGCTGCGCACGCAGGAAGTCCAGCGTGTCGGCAGGCAGATCGACGGTGTCACACAGCCAGGCGAACGCGTGCTGTCGCCCGCGGATATGGTAGCCAAAGGTGATCCTGGAGTGAATCAGCGGCAGCGGCGTGATGCTGAGCGCGCCACACTGCAATGGCTGAAACGCGCGTAATGGCGGCTGAAACTGCAACAGCCCGGGATGTTTAAACAGGTCATCGCAACCCGCCGCATCGGGCGGACCATACACCGGAATGGAAGCACCAATACCCCAGCGCAGCGGAAACAGTCCCTGCACGTGATCCATATGATAATGGGTGAGTAAAATACGGGTGATATCGCCGCCGCAAAACTGCTGCTGCAGATCCGTTCCGGCATCCAGCAACGTGGTTTCACCGTCACAGCGGATCAGACCGCTACAGGGGCCACGGCGGTATTGCGGCTGCTGGCGCGCACGCTGGCAGATCGCGCAGTCGCAGCCAAATACCGGCACCTGCTGTGCCCCACCCGTACCGAGAAAAGTCAGTTCCATCACTGCCACGCCCAGAGAAAATGGTTGATTAACGGCATGATGCCTCCCGCAGCAGCGCGGCAAACTGGCGTAACGTCTCCGCCAGTTCACCATCATTGTTCAGCACCAGACAGGGATGCGGCATCACTTCCTGCGCCCGTTGCAGACGCAGGCTGATTTCCGCTTCGCTCTCACGCGCGCGCAGACGCAGACGCGCGGCCAGCACCGTCTGCGACACCTGTAAACAGACGGGCAACAGCGCCGCGCCATAACGCTCGCGTACCACTGGCAGATGCAGACGGGAACCGTTCACCACCACATCCATGCCCTGTGCCAGCCAGAGATCGATCTCAATCCCCAGCGCGTAGCAGTGCTGATGCGCCTGCCAGTCGATGGCAAACAGCCTTTTCGCCCGGCGACGCAGGAATTCGGTTTCGCTCAGGGCAATATGGTTTTCCCCGCCCGCATTAGCGGGACGGGTGATATAGCGGTGCGCCACCATCACCCCTTCCGGCTCGGTGTCGCGCAGCGCCTGCAGCAGACTGTCCTTGCCTGAGCCCGATGCCCCCATCAGCCAGATCAGCCGCGCCATCAGTATACCGTCCGCCCCTGTGACCACACCTGACGAATATGCACATGACCGTGATCGGTATGTGCCAGCACCAGGTCCGCCCGTTTGCCTTCGCCAATCACCCCGCGATCGTTCAGCTGCAGCGACGCCGCTGGATTAGCTGTCACCAGCGCCACTGCCGCTGGCAGGTCGTAACCATTGGTTTCATCCTGTGCCAGACGGAAAGTGGCATCGAGCAGACTGGCGGGATAGTAGTCGGACGAGAGAATATCCAGCAGCCCCTGCTGTGCCAGCTGATGCGCCGCGACATTGCCGGAGTGCGAGCCACCACGCACAATGTTCGGCGCGCCCATCAGCACCTGTAATCCCTGCTCGCGTGAACGCCGCGCCGCGATTTCTGTGGTGGGGAATTCGGCAATCACGCTGCCCACCGCATGCGATTCATCAACATGGTCTGCCGTCGCGTCATCATGGCTGGCGAGGGCAATCCCCAGTTCACGGCAGCGCGCCGAAATGGCGCTACGGTTCGGCTGCGACCAGCGCTGCGCCAGACTAATCTGCTGCGCTTCGAACTCATCCATCTCGCGATCGTTCAGCTGATATTTACCCTGATAATATTCACGATATTTGGTCAGTGAGGTGTACTGGCGCTGCCCCGGCGAGTGATCCATCAGCGACACCAGCGACAGTCCCGGGGTATGCATCAGCTGTTCGAACAGGCCCAGCGTGCTGTCTTGCGGCAGCTCACAGCGCAGATGCAGACGGTGTTCGGCGCGGTTCAGCCCCTGGCGCTGACTGTGAGTAATGGCGTTAATCATCTTGCTCAGATTATCCAGCCGGTGACCGCCGTCGCGCACATCGCCGACGCCAATCGCATCCAGCACAGTGGTGATGCCGCTGGCGACCATCAGCGCATCATGGCTGCTCATCGCCGAATGGGCCGGCCAGTCCACTTTTGGCCGCGGGGTGAAAAACTTGTCGAGATTGTCGGTATGCAGTTCCACTAGGCCAGGCAGCAGATAGCCACCTTCACCATCCAGCGCCTGCGGCAGCTGGCTGCTGCTGTCACTAAAACTGCGGATAATGCCGTCACGCATCTCCAGCGATCCGTTGACCACCTCATCTTTCAGCACCAGACGGACATTATTAATGATCATGGGAAGGTTCCTTAGCAGGTGGCAACATAGGATGCAGGCGGTCGGCAACCCGGTCGCGCACTGCTTTATCATGGAAAATACCGACAATCGCCGCACCGCGATCGCGCGCCTCTTCAATCAGCTGCACCACTGCGGCGCTGTTGGTGCTGTCCAGCGAAGCGGTGGGTTCATCCAGCAACAGAATCGGGTAGTCGGCAATAAAACCGCGTGCGATATTGACGCGCTGCTGCTCGCCGCCGGAGAAGGTCGACGGCGCCAGTGACCACAGGCGCTCAGGCACATTCAGCCGTTCCAGCAGATAACGGGCGCGTTTTTCGCACAGCGCACGTTCCACGCTGCGTTCCAGCAGCGGCTGCATCACCACTTCCAGCGTCGGAATGCGTGGGATGACCCGCAGAAACTGGCTGACCCAGCCAATGGTTTCGCGTCGTATTGCGAGGATTTGCCGGGCGGGCGCATTGACCAGATCGATCCACTGCCGCTGGTGATACACCCAGATATGGCCTTTTTCCGGCAGATAATTGGCGTACAGCGAGCGCAGCAGCGTCGATTTACCGCTGCCGGAGTGGCCATCCAGCACCACACATTCGCCCGTCTTAACGTCAAAACTGGTGGCACGCAGTACCGGCAGCACCACACCGTGCTGATTGTGTAACACAAAGGTTTTACTGAGATTTTCCACGCGAAGCAGCGTTTTCATTGTTCATTCCTGCGATTGCACATCAGCTTAAAACGGAAGACACCAATAGCTGGGTGTAGGGATGGTGCGGATCGTCCAGCACCCGGTCCGTCAGCCCGCTTTCCACCACTCTGCCCTGCTTCATCACCAGCAGACGGTGCGCCAGCAGACGCGCCACCCCGAGATCGTGGGTCACTATCACCACCGCCAGATTGAGATCGCGCACCAGCGTGCGCAGCAAATCGAGCAGACGCGCCTGTACCGAGACATCCAGCCCGCCGGTCGGCTCATCCATAAACACCAGCTGCGGATGTGTCACCAGGTTGCGGGCAATCTGCAGACGCTGCTGCATGCCACCGGAAAAGGTTGTCGGCAGGTCATCAATACGCGTCACCGGAATTTCGACATCCTCTAGCCACTGGCTGGCGCGCTGGCGAATATTGCCGTAATGACGTTCACCGACCGCCATCAGGCGTTCGCCGATATTGCCGCCCGCCGACACCTGACGGCGCAGACCATCCAGTGGATGCTGATGCACCACACCCCATTCGGTACGCAGCAGACGACGGCGCTCGCTTTCACTCAGGGCGTACAGGTCGCGTCCCTGATAACGGATGGTGCCCTGCTGCGGAGCCAGACGGGCGGAAATCGCCTGCAGTAAGGTGGTCTTCCCCGAGCCAGACTCACCCACTATGCCCAGCACTTCGCCGGGGTACAGCTCGAATGACACCTGCTCAAAACCCTTGCCTGCCGCCCAGAGGTGCGTCAGGTTATGCACCGCAAGCAGCGGCTGTTCAGTGTTCATGGTGGTTTTCCTGCTGCTGACGGCAATAATCGGTATCGGAACAGACAAACATGCGCGTACCGTGGTCATCCATTACCACTTCGTCCAGATAACTGCTGCGCGAGCCGCAGATGGCACAGGGTTCATCCCACTGCTGCACCGTGAACGGGTGGTCGTCGAAATCGAGGCTTTCCACTTTGCAGTACGGCGGCAGCGCATAAATGCGCTTCTCGCGCCCGGCACCAAACAGCTGCAGTGCAGGCATCATATGCATTTTCGGATTATCAAATTTCGGGATCGGTGACGGGTCCATGACATAGCGGTCATTCACCTTCACCGGGTAGGCATAGGTGGTGGCGATATGGCCGTAACGGGCAATATCTTCATACAGCTTCACCTGCATGATGCCGTACTCTTCCAGCGCGTGCATTTTGCGCGTTTCCGTCTCACGCGGTTCGATAAAGCGCAACGGCTCCGGGATCGGCACCTGGTAAATCAGAATCTGATCTTCCACCAGCGGCGTTTCCGGGATGCGGTGACGTGTCTGGATCAGCGTGGCGTCGGCGGTACGCTCAGTGGTGGCCGCACCGCTGACACGCTGGAAAAAACGCCGGATAGAGACGGCGTTGGTGGTGTCATCTGCGCCCTGATCGATCACTTTCAGCACGTCATGCTCGCCAATAATGCTCGCGGTAAGCTGGATGCCGCCGGTGCCCCAGCCGTAAGGCATTGGCATCTCGCGGCCACCAAACGGCACCTGAAAACCGGGAATCGCCACCGCTTTCAGGATCGCGTGGCGGATAACACGTTTCGTCTGCTCATCCAGATAACCGGGGTTATAGCCCGCTAACTCACTCATGGTTTTCACGCTCCTGATGGCTGGCACGCAGCCGCTTCAGTAATTCCAGTTCGGCCTGGAAATCGACGTAATGCGGTAATTTCAGATGAGAGACAAAGCCCGCCGCCTCGACATTGTCGGCATGGGACAGAACAAACTCTTCGTCCTGCGCCGGGCTGGTGACGCGCTCCTGGTATTCAGCAGTTTGCAGCGCACGATCCACCAGCGCCATCGACATCGCCTTACGCTCCGCGCGGCCAAACACCAGACCGTAACCACGTGTGAAGTGTGGCGGCTGATCCTCCGGCACAGTAAAACCGTTCACCATTTCGCATTCCGTTAGCAGGATTTCACCGATGTCCAGCGGGAAACCCAGCTCTTCCGGTTCGATTTCCACCGTGACGTAACCGGTCCGAATTTCACCGGCAAACGGATGGGTACGGCCGTAGCCACGCTGAGTGGAATAACCCAGCGCCAGCAGAAAACCTTCATCGCCACGCACCAGCTGCTGTAAGCGCGCCGAACGCGGCGACGGATACGCTGGCGGTTCGCGGGTGATATCCAGCGGCTCACTGCCGTCATCGCGTTCCTGCGCGGCCAGCCCTTCGCGCGTCATCAGATCGAACATATGCGGACACTGCGCCTCCAGCGGCTGCTCTGCGCGCGGTGCGGCAGGCGTTTCGCCATTGGCCAGCAGGGTAAAATCAAGCAGACGGTGGGTGTAATCGTAAGTCGGCCCCAGCAGCTGACCGCCGGGCAGATCTTTGTACACCGCGGAGATACGCCGTTCGAGGCGCATTGCGCTGGTGTCCAGCGCCAGACTGTCGGCAAGCCGCGGCAGCGTGGTGCGGTAAGCGCGCAGCAGAAAAATCGCTTCCACCAGGTCGCCGCTGGCCTGCTTAATCGCCAGCGCCGCCAGTTGCGGATCAAAGATACCGCCTTCGGTCATTACCCGATCCACCGCCAGCCCCAGCTGCTGCTCAATCTGCTGACACGCCAGTTCAGGCTGCTGCGGGTCGCCGCGCCGCAGGTTCTCCTGCAACTGATGCGCATTGGCTATCGCCTTTTCGCCCCCTTTGACCGCGACGTACATCAGCACACCTCCACTTGCGTGGTGCGCGGCAGCGCCATCATCGCTTCACCACAGGTGAAAATTAGGTCGATGCCCTGCGGGAAACATTGCTGGCGCTGACGCAGCGCATTCAGCAGGCTTTCCGGCAACTGTGGCGCGATGGCGCGTGTTTCCATCAGTCCCGGCCCGCGCAGATGCAGTGTCAGGCCGCCGTTCAGCGCCGGTACTTCAATAATCACCGTGGTGCTTTTTTCCGGCGCCAGATTGTCGCCAGCGGCAAAACGGTGCGGATCGATATCCGAGCTGGCATGCAGCAAGGCGAAAGGCGCATCGTCACGCGCCGTCAGCGCGGCGCCGGTGTGGAAACGCAGGTTCTCCAGCAGCACGTCATCGTGCAACGCCTCATCCAGCCACAATGGCGTTTCGCGATCGACCAGCGTCAGCAGAATGGCCGTCGCGGCAGGGGAAATTGTGCCCCAGCCGTGTTGCATCGGCAGGGATACCATCGCGCCAGGCTCGCTCATCGCTTTCAGAATACGGCGAAACGCGTACTGGGAATCGGTCACCGGGTGGTTAAAACTGGCCAGTAATGTCATTAATTGTCTCCCCGTACCAGGGTAAAGAAGTCCACGCGGCTGCTGGCGATTTCACGCGATCGCAACTGCAGTTGCTCTGCACGTAGCGCCGCCAGCGGCGTAATCAGATGTTGTTGCAACAGCGAATGCATTTCCTGCTGCTGCAGTAAGGCGTCGATCAGGGCGCAACGCTCGGCATGCGCCTTGTCGCGTCCGGCGAGATAGCTGTAGCCACAGGTGCCATCGCTGAGACGCACCACCGCGCGGGTGACGGTCATATCGCCGAGGATAAAACGTTTACCGCTACCGCCCATGCGCGCCTGCAGGCGCGTCAGGCCGGTTTCCGGCGCGCGCAGCACCTCATAGTGCGGTTGCAGATTCAGCGCCTGCCAGTGCTGTTCCAGCTGCTGCGGCTGACTGTGCGCCAGCACCGATAACCACTGCTGGCGTGCCTGTTGCTTCTCCATTTAGTGCTCCAGCGTCAGTTCGATCATATCGGCGCGCGTCAGGCTGACGGAGTATTCCGCCACCCGATCATCCGCCATCACGTTTAGTGTGCGTACGCACAGCAGCGGTGCCTGCAGGCTCAGTTCCAGCAGCCTGCTCTCTTTTGCCTGTGCGCGACGTGCGCTGATGCGCGTCTGGCGGCGCGTCAGCGACTGATTAAGTTGTTGCTGAATAAACTGATGCAGTGAACCGCTATGGAACTGCTGCAACTGCGGCCACCAGTCGAGATGCGGGATAAAGTGGTTAATCACACACACCGGTATGCCATTCACCCGCCGCAGGGTGCGCAGGTGGATAACGTTATCGCCTTCGTGGCAGGCCAGCGCTGTCGCCACATCACTGCTGGCAGGACGCAGCACCGCCAGCAGGCGCTCACTGGTGGGATGACTGCCCTGCTCCATCAGGTTCTGACTGAAGCGCGCCTGGGCGTGTAGCGGGTAATCCCACGGGCGCATCAGCACCAGGATGCCGACACCGTGACGGCGCTGCAGCAACCCTTTATTCACCAGTTCGTCGACGGCACGGCGCAGCGTATGGCGATTGACCGCGTAACGCGTTGCCAGCTGCTGCTCAGAAGGCAGGTAATCACCACAGCGGTAACCCTGGCGTACCTCCTCTTCCAGCTGCGCGGCAACGGCCTGATAGACAGTGGTCGGATGTCTGGATAAGTTCATCATATGCTTTACCTCCGCCACGCTATCGCGGCGCGATTTGGCTTAACGATTGGCTAGTGGGGCATAGCTTGCGGGGAACCTGTGACAATGAGGTTAACGACAGATTGCGCCAGGATGAATTTGCGCCGCAGGTCAGCGGGTGCGGTAAAAGTGTCAGATTGACTCTTTACGCCAGATGGCTATCATTAACTCTGTCAGTTGGCAGTTTTGAGGTCATCAATGAAAACCTACTCTCCTTGCGTAAATCACGATAAACCCACCAGCTTATGGGTGGCGGCCAATCTGCCGGATGTGTCAGGCCCCGAATTGCGCGGCCTGATGTCGCGCGGCCTGCAGGTCGGCGTGATTGACAATATCCGCGATATCGTCGGCTTTAAAAAAGAGGAGTTTCTCTCCACGCTGGGGCTCAGCGCGCGCAGCATTGCGCGGCGCAAAGACCGGCTGTCGCCCGATGAGAGCGAGTCCATCACCCGCTACGTCACCGCCTTTGATTTAGCGCTCACCATGTTTAACGGCGATTACCAGAAAACCATCGGCTGGATGGATACGCCGGCGCGTGTGCTGGGCGGCGAGACACCGAATCAGGCGATGAAAACCGAAACCGGCGCGCGTGATGTGATCAGCCTGATCGAAGGCATCAAACACGGTGTGGTCATGTGATTCTGTATCGTTTTTGCCAGAAGCGCTGGGCGGCAAGCGCATGGAGCGGCATTGGCGCGATCAATAACAGCGTCGCGCGCTGGAATCATCCCGGTACGCCGATGGTGTATGTGGCGACGTCTGTTTCGCTGGCGATGCTGGAAGTGCTGGTGCATGTGCAGGATGAGTCGATTCTGTCGCTTTATCAGCTGATGAGCATTGAGATCCCGGACAAGCATATTGTGCAGCTGGATCTGCACGATTTACCCGCCAACTGGAACGCGCTGGTGCCGGGGCGCGCGACGAAACAGATCGGCAGTGACTGGTATCAGGGCGCGTCCAGCGTCGGTCTGATGGTGCCATCTGCAGTGGTGCCAATGGAGTTCAATATGCTGGTCAATCATGAACATCCGGCGTTTGCGGCCTGTCTGAAATCGGTAAAGCCGCTGGAGTTCAGGTTTGATGCACGTCTGAGTTAGTGGTGAAGAATGTGCAGACATCACCGTTATGATCCCCTCCCCCGCTGCGGGAGATGGCGCTAAACATTCCCTCCCCCGTAAAACGGGGGAGGGTCAGGGAGGGGGAGCCAACAGCACGGAGCCGTCAGTTCCCCCATCCCAGCCTTCCCCCGCTTGCGGGGGAAGGGGCATTAAAAGCTGCCATGGTCAGCATCGGTGCATAAGAACTGACGTCTCGATTGCCTGTACTTCCCCATCACTGCAACGCCGGAAAACGCTGGCGTAACTGAGCAAACAAGCCCGTCATCTGCTCCGCCAGCGGCCGGTCCGCCAGTTCACCCGCCTGCACCGCCGCAAACACCTGATGCTTCACAAAGTGACGCCAGACCACCGGCATTGAGGCCAGAAATGTCGTCAGCAACTGATAGCGCTCCGGAGTCCACAGCGCTTCAAACTGACGGCGCGCCTCGCCGGTATCAAAGTGCTGTCCGGTCTCGTTTTCCGCCATGGAGGCACGAAGTCGCGCCGTTTGCACGTCATCAACGCCGTCATCAACAATCACCACGCCATAATCGCGCTGCGCCGCCTCTGGCGAAACAAACCCACAGCGCACATCGCGCAACACCGCCTGCGGCAGACGCTGACGCGGTGCACCGTAGCCCCCGGCACCCGGTCCTTTAATCGCAATCACATCCCCCGGGCCACAGCGAATCACATCGGTATTGCCATGTTCGGTCACCGTTTCGCCGGAATGAGTGCGGAACCAGGAGGTCGATCCTGCGCGTCCACCCGCCGCCCCCGCCGATGAAAAGACGGAGCGGTTACGGTTACGCGCCGTGATAGTGGTGTCCGGTGCGAACACTTCAAACGCCATCTCGGTCGCCAGTCCACCGCGATACTGCCCTGCCCCGGCGCTGTCAGGCACCAGTCCGTAGCGATGAAAACGCACCGGCACTTCCGCTTCGTTAATTTCAATCGGCGTGTTTTTCAGGAACGCGGACAAACCGCCAGAGCCGTCCGGGCCATCGTGCCTCGGCGTGCCGCCTGCGCCACCGCCCACCGGCCCCAGTGAGGCCACCACGGTACGGTTATGCTGGTCGACGGTACGGATATTGATAATCGAGTTGCCGCCCGGCGAGTTGGCAGGCAGCCGCTCCGGCATTGCCAGTGAGAAGACGCCGACGGTGGCAATCTGCGACATGGCGCAGGTCAGCGAACGCATCCCCACCGCCGCTGGTGCTTCGCAATTCATAATGGTGCCCGGCGGCAGAATGGCCCGCGTCGGACGCAGTGTCCCGGCGTTGAGCAGCAGCGAACGATCCAGCGTCGACAGTACATAAGTCACCCCCACCAGCGCCAGCGGATGACGTTCGCGCCCGCCGGTCGGCATATTCAGTGACGACATCAGCTGAGGATCGCTGCCGGTATAGTCGAGTTCCAGCGTCTCACCGCGCACGCGCAGCGTCACCGCGATACGACACGGCCAGCCGCCTTCACTGTCTTCATCGGCGTAGTCGGCATAAAAATAGTCGCCATCCGGGATGGTGGTAATAATATTGCGCGCCTGCTGTTCGGCGTAATCGAGAATCCCTTCAATGCCGGTAAGAAAATCATCGATACCAAAACGCGCGATAATCTCCTGCACCTTGCGCTCACCGATATTCACCGAGGCGATCTGCGCATTAAAATCGCCCCAGTTTTGTTCCGGCGCTCGCACATTGAGACGCATAATACGCGCCACCTCTTCATTCAGCTGACCACCGGCAATGATTTTCAGCGGCGGAATACGAATCCCCTCCTGCACGATATCAGTCAGCGAACGTGACAGCGAGGCTGGCACCGCACCGCCAACATCGGTGTTATGAATATGGCCGACCACGAAGCAGGCGATGTCCCCCTGATAAAACACCGGTTTCCAGATATGGATATCCGGCGAATGGGTTGCCACGTTACCAGCGTAGGAGGCGGATTCAAGTTCGAAGTGCAACGCTAAGCCGCCTGTCTTAACTCTGCAAAGACCACTGAAGGCTGCCGGAAC